>PKXR01000139.1:262-4119 GCA_003133485.1 Candidatus Dormiibacterota bacterium | reverse complement strand
GCGCGAGGTCGGATTCACAGTTTGGTATGAGCCTGCGGCGCGGGTGGTGCATCGCAAAGGGATCAGCTCCCGCCGGGTCGCCCTCCCGATGCTGGTCGCCTTCCATCGCTCGATGTGGCGCTTCTATCGGCTCCACTATCTGCGCAGTTGGAACGCCCTGTGGTCCCCGGTGGTGGCCCTCGGGATCTTGCTACGCCTCGGCTGGCTGCTGGGGCNNAACCCCACGGTGAGCCCTTGACCTCGCCGGAGGACGGCGGCCCGCCGGCGGTGGCGGTGGTCGCGGTGAACTGGAACGGACGGCAGGACTGTGAAGCGATGCTCAGTTCGATTCGCTCCCAGACGCTGGCTCCGTCGGAGATAGTAGTGGTGGACAACGGCTCCGAGGATGGCTCTCGGGAGTGGTTTCAGGCCCAACCGGACGTTCGGGTCCTCGCCAACTCGGTAAACCTGGGCTTTGCCGCTCCAGTCAATCAGGGATTGCGGGAAACCAGCGCAGAGTTCGTGCTGCTCTGCAATCTGGACGTCGAGCTAGATCCCGATTTCCTTGCGGCTGCGGTCGGGCGGGCCCAGTCGGCAGCGGATATCGGCAGCGTCGGCGGCCGTCTCCGAGGCACTCTCGGAGGCTCGGCCCGCATCGATTCCACAGGGCATGTGCTGTACCGCAACGGCTGGGTGGCCAATCGGGACCAGGGGGCGCCAGACGACGACCGTCGGCGGCAGCCGGACGAGGTCTTCGGCATTTCGGCGGCAGCAGCCTTGTACCGAAGGCAGATGCTCGATGACGTCGCTCTCAATGGGGAGGTTCTCTGCGAGGACTTCTTCGCCTATCTGGAAGATGTCGACCTGGACTGGCGGGCCCGCTGGCGCGGCTGGAGGTCCTGGTATGAGCCGACCGCCACCGCCGCCCATCGACGGGGCGGGACCGGTTTGCACGCCACCAGTGCCATCGAACGCCATGTGGTCGCCAACCGGATCTCCGTCTGGGTGCGCAACGCCCCGGCAGACTGGCTGGGCGGTGGACACCTGGCGGGCGCTGTCACTTTGTTCATGCTCCGCACCGGCCGCGCGGCCCTACGCCATCCGGCGGCGGCTAGGGGGGCCGCCGATGCCATCCACCGGCTGCCCCAGTCGCGTCGAGAGCGGCGCCTGATCATGGACCGGCGTAAGGTCGAGCCCCAAGCAGTTGCCAGCTGGGCTGAGGCCAGCCCGTGGCGAACCATGCTGGGTAGCCACCGGGGCGGCGGCCGGTAGAGCCCGGGCCGCGCTTTCTCCTGTAGCCTTCGTGCGTCGTGCCCGAGCTGCATGTCTTCACCGAACCGCAAAATGGCGCCACTTATGAGCAGCTGGCCCGGTTTGCCCGGGCCACCGAGGATTGCGGTTTCGCGGGGTTCTTCCGCGCCGACCATTACCTCACCATTCAGCGCCCCGGCGGGCTCCCCGGTCCGACCGACTCCTGGGTGACCCTGGCGGCGCTGGCCCTCGAGACCAAGCGGATCCGTCTCGGGACGCTGATGACGTGCGCCACCTTCCGGCTCCCTGGACCCCTGGCGATCTCCGTCGCCCAGGTTGATCAGATGAGCCAGGGACGGGTCGACTTGGGCATTGGGGCTGGTTGGTATGCCGCCGAGCACTCGGCCTACGGCATACCGTTTCCCGACACCGCCGAGCGCTTCGAGCGACTGGCGGAGCAGCTGGAGATCCTCAAAGGCCTCTGGGAGACGCCGGAGGGGTCCTCCTATTCGTTCGCCGGTCGTCACTACCAACTGACGGTGGCCCCGGCCCTGCCCAAGCCGTGGCAGCGACCGGGACCTCCGATCCTGATCGGTGGGATGGGCAGGCGCCGCACTCCGGAGCTGGCGGCGAAGTTCGCGGCAGAGTTCAATGTCGCCTTCGTGTCCCTGGCTGAGGCTGGAGCCCAGTTCGAGGTGGTCCGGGACGCCTGCCGGGTCCAGAGCCGCGACCCGGGCCTCCTTCGGCTTTCGGCGGCCCTCACCGTCTGCTGTGGCCAGGACCGGGCGGAGGCCATCAGGCGAGCCCGCGACGTCGGCCAGGATCCCGAGCGACTCGGGGTGATCGGGGCGGTCGGGACCCCGGCCCAGGTCCGCGACCGGATCGAGGCCTACGCTCGGCTCGGATGCGAGCGGATCTACTTGCAACTGCTGGACCTCTGTGACCTGGATCAGGTGGAACTCCTGGGCAGCGAAGTGCTGCCGGCCTTCAGCTGAGTTGGCGCCAGGTCCCGCGGGCGCGCCCGACCGGCAGGAGCGCGCACCGGAGCACCTCTATACGGTGGCCCAGGCCAACGAGCTGCTGCCGTCGCTGATCCAGGTGCTGCAAACGCTGCTGGCCCAGATTGGTGTCGCGACCGACGCGGACGTGGTCGGTCAGGTTCGGAATTCCGAGGGACATAACGGAGGAGGGGCGGCGGCATCGGCGATGCTTCAGGCAGGAGAACGCGTGGAGCGGGAGATGGATTTTCTGCGGGGGAACGGGATTCTTCTCCGAGACGCCCAAAGCGGGCTGGTGGACTTTCCCGCCGAGTTCGAGGGCCGGTCGGTGTTCCTCTGCTGGCGGATGGGTGAGCCGACGGTCGAGTACTGGCACGAGCGTAACGAGGGCTTCGTCGACCGCCAGCCGCTCTGAACTGGCTATCCCCACCATCCCGGACGACGCTTTTGGGATCGGGCGGGACGAGTCCCTGTAGTAGGATTCCCCGGTGCCGGAGGCCGCTTCCCTTCCTGAAGTCGAACTGCGCTCGTACATCCGGGAAGTGCCCGACTATCCGAAGCCCGGGATCCTGTTCCGCGACATCACCCCGCTGCTGGGCAATGGACGCGCTTTCCGCACAGCATGCGCGCAGCTGACAGAACGGTTTCGGTCGGCGGAAGTGGGAGCGGTGGCCAGCATCGAGTCCAGGGGGTTCACCTTCGGGGCGGTGATCGCCTTCCAGCTGGGGGTCGGGGTGGTCCCGGTGCGCAAAGCAGGAAGACTGCCAGCGGCGGTCTTCAGCTCTAGCTACGAGCTGGAGTACGGGGAGGCAGTCCTCGAGATACATCAGGACGCCATCGCTCCGGGCACTAAGGTTCTCATAGTCGATGACCTGTTGGCGACCGGGGGCACGGCCTTGGCAACTTTGAACTTGATCGACCGGCTCGGCGGAGTCGCGGTCGGCTTCGGCTTCGTAGTCGAGCTGCTGGCGTTGCAGGGGCGGGAGCGGCTGGGAGACAACCGGGTGGAGGCACTGTTGGCACTGTGAGGGGAGAGCGAATTGGCTGAAACCGGGACCGCGCTGGCCGCCGATTATGACGTCGCCGACATCAAACTGGCCGAGTCCGGCACCCAACGGGTGGTCTGGGCGGCCCGGGACATGCCGGTCCTGGCCCAGATCCGGGCCCGATTCGAGGCCGGCCAGCCATTTCGAGGTTTGCGGTTGGGCGGCTGCCTGCACGTCACCGCTGAGACCGCCAACCTGGTGCTAGCTCTGGCCGCGGGCGGGGCGCAGGTGGCCCTGTGCGCCAGCAACCCCCTCTCCACCCAGGACTCTGTGGCGGCCAGCTTGGTGGCTCAGGGGATCTCGGTTTTCGCCAGGCGCGGTGAAGACCGCGACGTCTACTACTCGCACCTCGAAGCCGTGCTGGCCACCAAACCCCAGATCACGATGGACGATGGGGCGGACCTCGTGAGTCTGCTCCACCAGCGGGATCCGGAGGAGTCGGCGCACGTGATTGGCAGCACCGAGGAGACCACCACCGGAGTGATCCGGCTGCGCTCGATGGCCAAGGCCGGGGTCCTCCGCTTCCCGGTGATTGCGGTCAACGAGGCGCTCACCAAGCACCTCTTCGATAACCGCTACGGTA
>PKXR01000139.1:0-226 GCA_003133485.1 Candidatus Dormiibacterota bacterium | reverse complement strand
TGGCCGCCCGAGCCCGCGGCATGGGGGCCCAGGTGATCGTCACCGAGGTCGACCCCACTCGGGCGCTGGAGGCGGTCATGGAGGGCTACCAGGTCATGACTCTTTTAGAGGCTGCCCCCCAAGCCGACGTGGTGATCACTGTCACCGGTGACTGTAATGTGGTGGACCGTCAGCATTTCGAGTCCCTCAAGGACGGTTGCATCGTCGCCAACAGCGGCCACTTCAA
>PKXR01000227.1 GCA_003133485.1 Candidatus Dormiibacterota bacterium | reverse complement strand
ACGTAGGACCAGCCCACCAAGTGCGGTAGCACTAGGTCCTTGAGCAGGGTTGCGTACCAGCCCTGAACGTTGGCATGGGCTCCAGCCGTCTGAGCGATTGAGCCGCCCACGAAGCCCTTAAGTCCGACCCCGGCGGTGGAGCCAATCCAACCCGGACCCTGGATCTTCTCGATGGCGGCGCTGACCCACTGCCAGCCTACATAGACCCGCACGATGAACCAAAGCCAGCTTAGCCGGGTATCGGCAAACAGGAATCGGGCCAGCTTCGGCTCGGGAATCTGGGTCGCCGTTCCCGCCCGTCCTAATGCCCGATTGAAAAACTCAGTAGCCATCTCAATTACCTCCGCGGGCATTGGTCCCGCTTAGCCGTTGGCCGCTATCACCAACAGACTCAATCTTGCCGGGAATCGAAGCTGCAGCTAAGGGTGCTAGTGCGCGATCCCCGGTGAGTGAAAGCACCTATCACGGAAGACGGACTTCGTCACCCCGACTTTGTCGGATCCGCTCGGGGCGTCAAGCACCGGTCGAGTGGGAAGGTGCAACGCCGCCGGGGCGGGGACCAAGGTAGGCGGTGGAAGGCTCCGCCCTCAGAGCTACGGGGCTAAAACTCCTGATGAGGGCCTGATTGACCTAGCGATCGGTCCCGCCCAGAACTCCCGACGCCAGCTCTGATCAGCTGGCGCCGGACGGCGATCATGCAGCGTTCGCGGTGACCGTGCCGGCCATGTAGCCATTCAGCTCCATGGGCGTGCCGAAGCCAGTCTTGCCGGCACCACAGGGATCAAAGCACAACCAGGAGTACTGGCCAGCCTTCGGAACCAGGATGGTGAAGCTGGTCCTGGAGTTCGCCGAGATCGGAACATTGATCCCCAGGCTGGGGATGGTGAAAGTGTGCGAGACAACACCCAGCTTGATCGCGGTCATCGTTCGGGCGGCGCCCCGGACCCGGTACGGACGAACGCCTCCGATGGGCACCACGGTCTCCACATCTCCCACCACTCCCGTCACCTTGGCATGGGAGCCGAGGGCCGCCGGGAGAGCGGTGGCGGAATCGAGGTTCTCCACCGTAATGGTCACGAGCTGCCCCGCCGGAACGGAAAAGCTTGCGGGCTGGAAAGCGGGCCAGTCCTGTTGGGGACCAGCGTTGGTCACGATTGTGAGAGGCACCTTGTGACCCACGCCAGTGGTGGGGGATACGGTATTCGCGGTCTGCAAAGAGGTGAAACCGGGAGCGCGAGTGACAAAAAGTCCGGCCAAGACCACAGCGGCGAGCACAAGCGTCCCACAGGCCGCCCACAATATCCGAGAGCCTGTGTCGACCTCGTCGTCCGTAAGTGTTTTGCTGTCTCTCATTTCGTGGTCCTCCGCTCCCGTCCTGCGTCATCGGTGCATTGCCGGCGAGTCTGAATGTCCAGTCGATAACTAACGAGATCATCTTTGCGTCTTTCGGATCTCGACGGCTAGGTGGGTTACGCCCGGGTCAGAGCAGGTGGAAACCCCTGCTGGTTAGTCCAGCGGAACTCCGGAATATTGAGGCGGCGGCCGACGCCAGAGCCTGGAGCCGGCTCCGGTTGGCTCTCGAAAGAGAATTGGTGCTCACCCCTCGCCGAGATCGCGAAGCCAGGCCTGATACCGACGAGAGCTGCTCATCGGTCGTGATGGAACCCAGCAATGTGCCCCTCGCCTGACGTACTGAGACCCATGCAACCAGCTGTTGGAGATATGACAGGCGCTCACGTTTCGGATGAGCGCCGAGTGGTGCCGTCGGTCTACCGTGCGCTGTGCACTTCCACTCTCGACAACATCCAGCACGTCTTGGAAAAGTTCACCCAACCGACGCTCGGGGCAGGCCCTGGGGGAACGCAGCCCACCTGGCGCGGAGGGCGAGATTCGCCCTTATGCGTAGGCGTGAGGCAGGGGGAGCGGCTGTGGCGAGGGTGAATTAGGTACCGAGGCATGCACCAGGGTACCCAGCCGGGGGCTGGAACGAATGATGAGCTCACCGCCTACCGACTTCAATCGTTCTCGCATCTCCAGGATGCCGGTTCGCGTGCCATCGCTGATGGGACTTGCGGCCAAGCCGATTCCGTTGTCCCGAACCGCGAGGGTCACGGTGGCACCCCGTCGCCGCAGGCGGATGTCGACTCTGGTCGCAGCAGAGTGGTCCTCGGCGTTTTGGAGCGCTGCCTGAGCAACGCGGAACAGCACCAGGTCCGCGCCTGGGCGTGCGATCCGGACGACATCGCCTGGGTCAGCAGCCGTCGGGATCCCGGCAGAGGCTGCGAAGTCCGCGGCAAGTTGGCTGAGGGCGGGACCCAATCCAACATCGTCGAGCAGCGGAGGTCGGAGCCCACGAGCTAGGCCGCGCAGCTGCTCGCTGACGCTGGCCGCCAGAAGGCCGGCCGCGCGAGCGGCGAGGGCCGCGCGAGCGGGAGTCCCCGGAATCTCACCCAGACTCTGCAGCAACCGGGCGATGTGAGCCAGAGTCTGAACCGGATCCTGGTTAATTCGGTCGGCCAGCTGACGGCGCTCGGCCTCGATCTCCCCGAGGAGCTCCTCCGCCCACAGATCGCGAGCGCCATCCTTCGATCCTTCGCCCAGGAGCCCCAGAGAGTGGGTTGTCCCGATCATCTGCTCTCCGCCGATTCGATGGAAACGATTCCATGGTTGGCCGCGTAGACGACAGCTTCGGTCCGGGAGCTGACCCGTAACTTCTCGAAGATGTTGTGCAGGTGGCCTTCGACCGTGCGCTGGCTGATACCAAGGTCGCGGGCAATCTCCTTGTTCGCCAGCCCAAGGGCGATTTGGCGCAATACCGCCAGCTCACGGGCGCTCAGGCGATCGCTCGCCCTGGCAGGATCACCTCGGGCCTGGGCCAAGCGACGCGACAAACTTGGGCTAAGGACCAGTGATCCCGCCGCCACCGCGCGGATTCCCTCGACCAGCTCACGGGCGGGTGCGGTTTTGAGGATGTAGCCCGACGCCCCAGCGGCGAGTGCCTCACGAACGTAGTCCTCGTCCTCGTGAGCGCTCACGATCACCACCTTCGTGTCGAGTGCCTTGGCCAGGATCTGGCGGGTGGCCTCGATCCCATTGATGCCCGGCATGCGCATGTCCATCAGTACGACCGTCGGGCGCATCTCCAGCACCAGCTGGACCGCCTCATCCCCCCGGGACGCTTCCCCAACTACGGTGAAATCGCTCTCCCCGGAAAGTATTTGGCGGGTGCCTTCGCGTACCAGGGCGTGGTCCTCTGCCACGACAATCGTCGTTCGCTGGGTGCTCATCTTGCCATGAGCCTAACTCGACGGTCCGACGCGGGAGCGCGTGAAATCACGCATCTTCACCTGGGTGGTTCCCGCCTCCGTCGGAAGTCGGCACGATGGGTACGGTCGCCACGACTAAGGTTCCCCGCCCCGGTCGCGATCGGATCTGGAATCGGCCTCCCTGCAAAGCCACCCTCTCCCGCATCCCGATCGTGCCCAGCCCTGGGCGCACGGCACCCTTGCCAGTTGCAACAAAGCCAACGCCGTCGTCTGCCACTCGAAGCGTGATCAACCCCGGTCGCGCGATCAGCTCCACCCTGACTTCCCGGGCCTCCGCATGTCGTTCGACGTTGCTAAGCGCCTCCTGGGTCAGCCGAAGGAGGTTGCGCTCCAGCTCAAGGTCCCATCGGACGGACGCCCCGCGGTTCCTGAACTTCGAGGGGATCCCGGTTCTCGCGGTGAAGCGTTGGGACAAGTCTTGCAACGCGGCCGGCAGGCCCTTTAGGTCCAGAATCTCCGAGCGCAACCCCTCGCTGAGCTGGCGCAGGCCGTCGACGACCGCCACGGCCAACTCTCTGGTCTCCTCGAGCGTGCCGGCCGTAACCTCGGCGGTGCTCGACTGCACTGCCATTGCCTCCAGGCGGCGAGCCAGGTGGATCAGTGCTTGAACCGGCTCGTCATGCAGATCCCGAGCGATCCGGTTTCGCTCTTCCACAACTGCCAGCCGAAGAGACCGCGCCTGAACCTGGGCGTAGTCCAGCGAGAGCGCCGCCTGGTCGGCGAAGCTCTCCAGGAGCCTCACCGCTTCAGGGCTGAATTGGGCGTCCGGTTGGGAGAGGATCAGACTGATCGTGCCGTCGACGCGTCCTGCGAACACCAACGGCACGACCACAAGAGCTGCGATCGGAACGCCAGCACTGGCCATCAGGCTGGCCTCGAAATCACCTGAGTCCGCCCGGAAGGTCTGAGTCTGACCGGTCCTCAAGACCAGGTGCGACGCCGTGCCGGATGAAATGGCGGGCGCGCTCAAGAGCTTCTCAGCGCCGACACCATCGGCAGCCACCACCCGCAGTAACGGAGAGCCGTCCTCCCCCAGGAGGGCGACCGCTGCCAGATCGGCACCCCCCAGCTCCCGGGCGCGCCGAACAATGGTGGACATCAAGACCTCCTGGGGC
Organism: Candidatus Dormiibacterota bacterium; assembly: GCA_003133485.1. Next base: position 8,585 of record PKXR01000227.1, on the reverse strand, counting down.
TCGCCAGCCACGAGGGCCGCAGTGATTTCGTGGAGGGCGGCCAGCCAGTGCTCACGCTGCAGCAAATCTCGATAGGTCCGAGCGTTGTCGATCGCCACTCCGGCCTGAGTCGCTAGCGTCATCACCACCGCCTCGTCGGCGTCGTCGAAGGAACCACCGCCTTCCTTCTCAGTTAGATAGAGGTTGCCGAAGACCCGACCTCTGGCTCTGACAGGAGCACCTAAAAAGGACGTCATCGGCGGGTGATTGGCGGGGAAGCCAACGGAANNATCCTGGAGCCGGTCCAGGCGGAGGGGCCTCGGGTCGTGGATCAGGGTTCCCAGGATGCCCCGACCAGTGGGAATCGGACCGATCGCGGCGCGCTGGTCATTATCCAACCCGACCGTGATGAACTCGACGATGCCACCGCCCGGGCCGGAAACCCCCAAGGCACCGTAGCGAGCGCGGCTGATCCGCACCGCGATCTCCACCAGTCGGCGCAGGAGGACTGGGAGCGAGAGTTCAGCGGCCAGCAAAACCCCAGCTTCGATCAGGCTTGCCTGGGGGTCTAGCAGCGGCGGCGTCTCCTGGATCTTCTCTATGCCGCGCCCTCTGGTGCTCATCTCCTGCGCCCGCATATTACCCGCCACCTGCCCCTCTCCTCTGGCCTTGTCGTCCGGGTAATTCCACGCACTCTCGATCAGGTACTAGCTACCTCGTACGAACTCGACCAGTCCTGGACGATGGACTTGGCGGCCGGGCTGAGTGCCGACCGTCTGCAGAGGGCCTACGCCAGAAGGAGGCAGCGATGAGCACATCAGTCAAGAGCCATACCGAACTTTTAGACCAGACAGCACCGATCGTGGTCGGGGTGGATGGGTCCCCGTCATCACGCCTGGCTCTCGATTGGGCGGTGCAGGAGGCGGAGGCCCACGGCAACCCTGTCCAGGCGATCAGCACCTATGTCATCCCGGCCATGGTCGCCGCCTCTCCCGGGTACGCTTTCGATCCCCTGGACCTGAACGAACTGGCTGATGGGTACCGCGCCACTCTGACCACTCAGATCGCCGCGGCTGCGAAAGGCCATCCGTCTGTACGCATCGAACCCGTGGTCGTCCAGGGCCCAGCGGCCCAAGTTCTCATCGAAGCCAGTCCAAGGGCCGCAGCCCTAGTGGTGGGTTCTCGCGGCCATGGCGGATTCGTCGGGCTGATGCTGGGATCGGTCTCCCAGCAGTGTGTGACGCACGCCCACTGCCCAGTCGTCGTAATCCATTCCCGCCAGGAGTCTGCCGCCTGAGCCGTCGAACCTTGTTGCCCACCGGGCACCGAGGTGCCGCCGTTACCGGAGGTACAGATGAAAAGAGAGCCATGAGCAAGACGATGCGTGCAAAGGTGTGTCATCAAGGTAATGACATCGGCCTCGATGAGGTTCCGGCGCCCATCGCGGGCCCAAACCAGGCAGTGGTCACGGTCTCCCTGACTACCAGCTGTGGCTCCGACTTCCACATTGCGCAGGAGGAGTGGCCGGTAGCCGCCGGTCGGATCCTCGGCCATGAGGCCGTCGGTACCATCAGCGAGATCAGGCCGGGAGTCCAGGGCTTCCAGCTGGGGCGACGGATGCTGGCTCTGGCAATCACTTCGAGCGGCGGCGGCTTCTACTATCTGAATGGACAGTGGTCGCAGTGCGCCGGCCCGGAGGAGCACTGGGTTCCTCGTGGTGGCTGGCGGCTGGGCAGCTCGATTGACGGCTGCCAGGCAGAGTATTTCCGCGTTCCTTACGGGCAGGCGAACATGGCTCTCATCCCGGATTAGCTGACCGACCCGCAGGTATTGCCGTTGGGAGACATTGCCTCGGCGGCCTTCTCCGCCTCGGAGAAGGCCGGAGTGGGACTGGGCGACACGGTGGCCGTCTTCGCCCGGGGTCCAGTCGGTCTCTGCGCGTCAGGCGGCGCTAGGCTCAAGGGAGCAGGCCTGGTGATCGCAGTGGACTCGGTTCAAAGCCGGCTCAAGATGGCGCAGCGCCCGGGAGTCGACATCGCCCTCAACTTTACGGAGGTCGACGTGGTCGCCGAGATCCGGCGATTGACCGGTGGCCGCGGCGGAGATGTCGCCATCGAGGCTCTCGGCACCCCCGGCAGCTTCGCGAACGGCCTCAAAGTAATCAGACTTGGCGGCACGCTGTCTTCGCTCGGCATCTCCTCGGACGACCTCACGATCCACTGGGCTGACTACGTCGGCGGGCTCGGCGACCAGACGGTGGTGAACACTCATTGTCCGGGAGGACACCAACGGATGGAAGCTCGCATGCGATTGGTCGAGAATGGACGCATCGACCTGACGCCCCTGCTTACGCACACGTTCAGCCTCGATCAACTGCCCGAGGCGTATGACCTCTTCGCCCACCAGCGCGACGCGGTCCTAAAGGTGGCGGTGGCGGTGTAGGCGTACCTCGGAGATAGAATCCACCTCGAAAGAACCCGGCCCGCGAACCTGTTCCGGCACGAAGGTCCGAATGATCGTCGGCGGCGGAGTAATATCTGCATCGCACATCCTCGACCGCGCGATGCCGCCATGCGGGGTAGAGTGATCGACCAGCGAGTGGAGGCCGCGAAACCTGCCACCGCTAGAACTTTGGGGGCGGCAAGACCCCGGGGCCGCCGGGCTCAGCGAACTCCGAACTCACACGACCGGCGGGCGAGCTGACGGCGCTGCCAACATGTGTGATTTCGCGAGGGGCTCACGTATTCAGGATCCGGCCGGTGACTTGTCCCTCGATCCAATCCCACCGCCAAGGGTTCGGACCGTCGAGCCGAGCCGCTGCCAACCGCAGTACACGTGCACCAAGATCGCCAGCCAGACCAGCACGGTACCGGAGAAGAACGCTTTCGGTAGGTACCGGAGTGAAGCCTCTCTCGTCGCCGGGGCACGCTTGTTGAGATTGTTGCTCGCCATCTGTGCACCTCCCAGAGTCGCTATGCGGCTCACTCTCGATTAGGCCGAATGAGCGCCATCGGCTTCCAGAATCAACCGCTAAGGACTCCCACCGGGAGCGCTCAATCACCGGTTACATCACCTGCGAGACCTCTCACTGCGACCACCTTCCACTCCATAGAGCCCGGTGACTTTTCGGGGAGAGAGAGCAGGGGATAACACCGGTGTCGATTCCGGTGTTTGCCTCCTCCCTCCCGTGCGAGGAGAGCGCCGAGGATGTCACTAGCGGGCGCACTAGCAGCAAGCGTCAGAATCCCAAAGCAAGTGCGAGGAGAGGACGATGGCTATCGACACGCAGAAGATTTCCGACGAGAGAGATCGGTCGGCGGCGATCGTAGTTGGTGTTGACGGCTCTCCTTCGAGCCGGCACGCGTTGGAATGGGCCATTCTCGAAGCCGAGACTCGGGGCAGTCGGGTACTGGCAATCACCACCTACCTCCGTGACGCCATGGCAAGCGCCGCACCCTTTGCCTCTTGGGACCCTTCCTTGAGCCACGAGCTAGCAGACCGAGTTCAGAGGGTCGTATCCGATGAGGTGTCCGCATTGTCGAAGGTCCACCCAACCGTTCCGATCGACATCCAAGTGATCGAGGGACTAGCTGCCAGCGTCCTCATCGAGGCCAGTCGGAAGGCGTCCGCCTTGGTTGTCGGTTCCCGTGGCCACGGACCCTTGGTTGGGCTGCTGATTGGATCGGTCTCACAACACTGCGTGATTCAGGCCCATTGCCCAGTAGTGGTCGTCGGTCCCGAAGCGCATATCGAGAAGCATCGGTACTCGGCGATCGAGCGCTCTGCGGGTGTCACCTGGTGTCCGCCGTGACCTGTAGATTGGTCGTCAGGTGACGACAGTCAATACCATCGGTAAAGCCGGTGCCGGTGACGCCCCAGCTGATCCGAATATGGAGCCCGAGTTGAGACGCCCCGAACCGTCGACGGGACCCCTCTCTGATAATGAGCTGGCCTCGATCGATGCCTACTGGAGAGCGGCAAATTACCTCTCTGTCGGGCAGATCTACCTCATGGCCAATCCGCTACTCCAAGAGCCCTTGCGAGCCGAGCACGTCAAGCCACGGCTGCTCGGCCATTGGGGTACTACCCCTGGCCTGAATTTGATCTACGCCCATCTCAATAGGGTCATCCGGGCCAGAGATCTGACCGTGATCTACATCGCTGGCCCCGGCCACGGAGCTCCGGGTATCGTCGCCAACACCTACCTCGAGGGCACGTACAGTGAGGTCTACCCGGCGGTAAGCGAAGACGCACAAGGAATGCTAAAGCTGTTCCGGCAATTCTCTTTTCCGGGTGGCATTCCGAGCCATGTGGCTCCCGAGACGCCCGGATCCATCCACGAAGGCGGCGAGCTTGGTTACTCCATCGCCCATGCCTACGGCGCCGCCTTTGACAACCCTGACCTGGTAGTGGCCTGTGTCATCGGGGATGGCGAGGCCGAGACCGGTCCCCTGGCCGCCAGCTGGCACTCCAACAAGTTCCTCAACCCCGCCACGGATGGCGCCGTTCTTCCAATCCTCCACCTCAATGGATACAAGATCGCCAACCCCACCGTGCTTGCTCGGATCCCCGAGGAGGAACTTCGGCAACTCCTGATCGGCTATGGCCACGACCCGAGCTTCGTTGAGGGGTGCGAACCGCAATCCGTGCACCAGGAATTAGCTGCGGCGATGGATCGCGCCTTTGATCAGATTGCCCACATCCAGGCCGATGCCCGTGGGGGCAACCAGGTAGGCCGTCCGCGCTGGCCGATGATCGTACTCAGAACGCCCAAAGGGTGGACAGGACCAGTGGAAGTTGACGGTCTCGCAGTCGAGGGCACCTTCCGCGCCCACCAGGTGCCGATCACGGATGTACGCGGTCGGCCGGAGCACCTTGCCCTGTTGGAGACCTGGCTTCGCAGCTACGGTCCCGAGGAGCTGTTCGACAAGCAAGGCACGTTGCGTGGGGAGCTCAGGGCCTTGGCGCCGCAAGGTCAGCGGCGGATGAGCGCCAATCCTCACAGCAATGGTGGGGAGTTACTCCAGGAGTTGGACTTGCCCGACTTTCGTGTGTACGCGCTCCCTGTGGATCGCCCAGGAACCACATTCAGCGAAGCTACGGCGGTGCTAGGAGGCTTCCTGCGCGACACCATCTCTCGAAACCCACGCACGTTTCGCGTAATGGGGCCGGATGAGACGGCTTCCAACCACCTGAATGCAGTCTTCGAGGCAACAAACCGGACTTGGATGGCCGCGACCGAGGTTGGCGACGACCACCTGGCCCCGGACGGTCGGGTCATGGAGGTGCTCAGCGAGCATCTTTGCCAGGGGTGGCTTGAGGGGTATCTCCTGACCGGTCGGCATGGACTCTTCAACTGCTATGAAGCATTCATCCACATTGTAGACGCGATGTTCAATCAGCACGCCAAGTGGCTTAAGGTGACTCGCGACATTCCGTGGCGACGCCCCATCGCCTCTCTCAACTATCTGCTCACCTCTCATGTCTGGCGCCAGGACACCAACGGTTTTTCCCATCAAGATCCGGGCTTTATCGATCATGTCGTGAACAAGAAGGCTGAGATCATCCGGGTCTACCTACCGCCCGACGCTAACTGTCTCCTCTCAGTGGCGGATCACTGCCTTCGGAGCCGGAATTACGTCAACGTGACGGTCGCCGGCAAGCACCCTAGTCTGAACTGGCTTTCCATGGATGACGCCATCGTCCACTGCACCCGCGGAGCGGGAATCTGGACATTCGCAAGCTCTGACGACGGATCCGAACCGGACGTGGTTCTCGCCTGCTGCGGCGACGTCCCAACCCTCGAGACGCTTGCGGCCGCCGCGATTCTGCGTCAGAGGCTTCCGGACCTCAAGGTCAGAGTGGTCAACGTCGTCGACTTGATGCGGTTGGAGCCCGCCGAAGAGCACTCTCACGGGCTGTCCGACGCCGAGTTCGATGCACTGTTCACGGACGATAAGCCCGTGATCTTCGCCTTCCACGGGTATCCCAGCCTCATTCACCGCTTGACGTACCGCCGGCACAACCACGGCAATTTCCACGTCCGTGGCTATAAGGAGGAGGGAACGACGACGACCCCCTTCGATATGGTGATGTTGAACGATCTGGATCGGTTCCGTCTGGTGATTGATGTGATCGACCGCGTGCCAGGACTATCTGATCGAGCGGCGCATCTCCGGCAGGAGATGGTGGATGAGCGATTGAAGTGCCGCACCTACACGCGGGAGCATGGCGAGGACCCGAGCGAGGTGCGCGACTGGACTTGGCCGAGCGATGCAAGTCGATGCGAATCCTAGTCGTCAATGCCGGCTCGAGCAGCCTGAAGCTCCGGGTAATTGAACCGAACGACTCCGTCTCGGCGTCACATGACCTGCCGGCGCCTCACGGCCCGACTGGAGTGGCTGGCCTAGCGGAGGCGATCCGTGGGCTGGGCCCAGTAGACGCCGTCGGTCATCGGATCGTTCACGGCGGGACGGAGTTCACCAAAGCAGTGGTGCTTAACCCCGAGGTGGAGCAGAGCTTGCGCGGTCTGACGGACCTTGCCCCACTCCATCAGCCGAAGTCGCTAGCCGCCCTCGACGCCACCACTGCGACCTTGCCGAAAGTGCGCGCCGTCGCCTGCTTTGACACGGCCTTCCACGCCTCGCTCCCCGCTGCTGCTGCAACCTACGCACTTCCAAGCGAGTGGCGGGTGCGCTGGCAGCTGCGCCGCTACGGGTTCCACGGACTCTCTCATGCCTACTGCTCCCGACGGAGTGCCACGCTGTTAGGCCGACCAGTGGAGTCGCTGCGCATAGTCACCTGTCACCTAGGGGCTGGGGCTTCGCTGTGTGCGGTCCTCAATGGCCGGTCGGTCGACACCACCATGGGCTTCACTCCGCTAGAAGGGCTGGTCATGGCGACGCGGAGCGGCAGCATTGATCCCGGTCTGGTGCTGTGGCTGGAACAGCATGTGGGAATGCCTCCAGCAGAGCTCGCGGAAGTTCTGGAGAACCGTTCGGGACTGCTCGGCCTGGGTGGGCACGCCGAAATGCCGGTCCTCCTCAGCAAACGCGAGGCGGGTGATCATGCGGCCACCCTGGCGACCGACGTCTACATTCATCGTCTATGTGCCGGGATCGCCGCCATGGCGGCTGCAATGGATGGTCTCGATGTGCTCGTGTTCACGGGCGGTGTCGGCGAGCACTCCCCCGAGGTCCGCGAACTGGCGGCGAGCGGGCTCGGGTTTCTCGGCATCAGTCTCGACGAGCAAGCAAACGCCGGAGGCGACCCCGACCGGACGATCAGCCCTGCTGACAGTCCTGTCAGCGTGCTCGTGGTCACCGCCCGCGAGGACCTCGAAATCGCTAACGAAACCTGGGGCGTGCTCGCGGACCAGAGGGCTCTCCCGATGACAGTGCTCCTGACACAACAGGGCTGGGCGCCGCAGCTTCGGCTGGAGGAGGAGTGCCGGCCCTGCACACAACAGGCCGCCGACTTTCCGACTGCTATACGCCGTACGGATTGGGACTTTCGGCTCTAGCCAGCGCAACGGCCTGTCGCAAACATGAGGGAGACAAGCCTTATAGCCACGACCCGAGGGTCCTTTCCGAACAGGAGCCACGATGACGTCCGTACTCGACCACCCGTTGGTAGACCAACCACCCTCCGCTTCGCCGCTGTCGCCGCGGAACGAGAAGAAGGCCCATAGCCTCGGGATCACGTCAGCGACCGGTTTGGTCATTGGCAGCATCGTCGGAACCGGCGTGTTCACGATGCCGGCGGTGCTGGCAGGTGCCGGAACCATGGGCATCGCCGTCCTCGCTGTCATCGCCGTCGGCGCCATGCTCCTCGCCGTTCTCTTCGGCCAGCTGACAAAGCGCGTACCCAACAGCGACGGCGGCCTCTACGCCTACTCCCGNNGACTTCGCCGGCTATCTCGTCGGCTGGTGCTACTGGATCCAGGCCTGGGCCGGTAACGCCGCCATCGTCTCGTCTTGGGTGTTCTACGTCGATGCCCTGTTCAACATCCACAATCCAAGCGGCATGGAGAACTGGGGCATCGCCCTTGTGGGGCTATGGGTGCCGGCGGTGGTGAACCTCGTCGGGGTCCGCCAGATGGCGTGGTTCCAGAACATCACCGTGGTGTTGAAGTTCCTCCCCCTGCTGTTCGTCGGCATCGTCGGATGGTTCTTCGTCCGCGCCGCCCACTTCGGGCCCTTCAACGCCTCGGGCGGGAGCCTCTACAGCGGTATCGGGATCGCTGCCGGGGTCGCCCTCTTCTCCTTCATCGGCGTCGAAGCGGCCGCCATCACCGCCAAGCGCGTGAAGGACCCGCGCCGGAACGTCGGTCGCGCCTCGATGCTCGGCACCGCCGTCAGCGCCTTGTTGTACGTGCTCGTGACAGCGGCAGTCATGGGTCTGGTCGCCCACCACGCCCTTGTGAACAACGGATCGCCGTTCGTCAACGCCTTCCAGAGCATCTTCCCCCACATCGCATGGGCGGGAAGGCTCATTGCCGGAGTGGCCGTCATCTCAGGCATCGGGGCCTTGAACGGCTGGACCCTCATCGTCACCGAGACGTCGCGTGCCATCGCCCAGGACGACCTGTTCCCCCGACCCTTCGC
>PKXR01000017.1 GCA_003133485.1 Candidatus Dormiibacterota bacterium | reverse complement strand
CTCAAAAACCGTTGAGCGCAAGCTCGTGTGGGTTCGAAGTCAAGTCCCACGAAGTGGTGTAAAAGCGGATGGAACTCAGGGTGAGATTCATCAGGCAGCTAGACCAGCGGAAAGCGGGTTGGTGAGTCGGTCTTGGTTGGCTGGGTCCAGCAGCGCCATCGACTGTTGGGAGAAATGAGAGCGGCTGTCCTGCCACTCGTCGTGCTGCTCCTGCAGCACCGCGGTGGACAGTCGCAGCAAGGACTCGGAGTTGGGGAAGATACCCACCACTTTGGCTCTGCGGTCAATCTCGGCATTGACGCGTTCGAGCGCGTTGGTGGAGCGGATGGTGCGCCAGTGCTCGCTGGGGAAGGCCAGGTAAGTCAGGACGTCGGACTCCCCATCACGCAGCAACCGGGCCACCTTGGGGTGGTGGGGCTCAAGCAGCTTCAGCGCCTGTGAGACCGCCTGGCTCGCGGTCGGCTGAGTTGGTTGGGCGAAGATCGTCTTCACCAGCGCCAGCACCGCCGGAGCGTCCTGGCGGGAGCAGGCTGCCACCACGTTGCGCAGGAAGTGGACTGTGCAGCGCTGCCAGCTGGCGCCGGCGAAGCACTGCGCCAGCGCCGCTCTGAGCCCTTCGTGGGCGTCGGAGATGACCAGCCGTACGCCTGACAACCCCCTGGCCACCAGGGTGCGGCAGAACTCCAGCCAGAAGGCCTGAGTCTCACTGCTTCCCACCCCCACGCCCAGCACGCACTTCTCGCCGCTCTCGCGAATGCCCATCGCCACCACCACCGCCTGGCTCACAATCCGGCCACCCTGCCGCACCTTCTCGTAGGTGGCGTCGAACCAGACGTAGGGGTACTTGGCGTCGTCCAGGGGCCGCTCCCGGAACAGCGCCAGCTCCGAGTCCAACTCACCACAGATCCGGCTCACCTCGCTCTTGGAGATGTGGCAGCCGCCCATGGCCGCCACCAGGTCGTCCACTTTGCGGGTGCTCACTCCGTGCACATACGCCTCCTGGACCACCGCCCAGAGGGCCCGCTCAATTCTCCGCCGCGGCTCCAGCAAGCTCGGCAGGAAGCTGCCCTGGCGCAGCTTGGGGATGCCCAGCTCCAGCCGCCCCACCCTGGTGTCCAGGGTCCTCGGGCGGTGCCCGTTGCGGTAGCCCACCCGGTCCTCGCTGCGCTCGTGGGGCTGCGCTCTCACTACTCCCGCCGCCTCCGCCTCGATGAGGGCCTGCAGAGTGTGCTGCAGGACTTCCCGCAGGGTGTCCTGGTCCGAGTTCGACAGGTAGTCAAGCAGGGCGTCAAGTGGCATGCTATTGGGGGTCATCGTGTTCTCCTGGTCCGTGATGGGGTCTGGTTGCACGGTGGCCTTTTTCGTGCCCACCGCGGCGGGCAACAGCTCAGCCCGCTACTCACACCAATCTACGGGACACGACCTGCCAAATCCGGCTACGATCGAGTCGCTAATGCGCTTCGAGTTCTCCGGCTATTCGCAGCCTGGCGGTCCCCAGGGTCCATATCAACTGGCACCACTTCAGGGGGTCAGGACAGTAGCGTACCCACGCTTCCGGCTCGGTGGGCTCGACTGACGAGCGGTCCATTCGGGGATCGGTGCCGGCCTTCCGAGGAGGTAACCTTGACCGTAGGGCACCTTCAGCTGCTTCAACGCGGCCAGTTCCGGCGGGGTCTCGACGCCCTCAGCCACCACCACTGCTTCAATACCAGTTGCCAACTCGACCAGAGCGGCTGTGAGTGCCCGCCGAACCCGGTCGCTCTCCAGATTGGCGATCATGGAGCGGTCGAGCTTGATCACGTCGGGGCGCAATTTGATCACGTGCTGCAAGCTGGAAATGCCTGCCCCCGTGTCGTCCACCGCCAGCCGGACGCCGCGGTCGTGCAAGCGGCTACGGACTTCCTGCAACTCAGCGTAGTCGTCGACCCTGGCGTGCTCTGTGACCTCCAAGACCACCCTGTCGCAAGGGACGTCGTCGAGAGCAGCCTGAAGAGCAGACGAGCACAACGTCTCGGGTGACACGTTCACCGCTAGGAACGTTTCGGGACTGATCAGCCGCAATTTGGAGAAGGCTCGCATGACTGCCGACATCTCTAGTTCAAGACCCATTCCAACTCCGGCGGCCTCCGCGAACCACCGGTCAGGTCCTTGGTGGGGCGGACCGGCGAAGCGCGCCAGCGCTTCCACCCCGGCAACCCCGCCCGATTTCAGGTCGATGATCGGTTGGACGTGAACCTCCAAGCCCGCTCCGTCTAGCACCCGCTGCATTCGCATTTTGATATGGACTTTCTCCTCCTCGACCTGGCGCCGGTGTTCGCGCTCTCGGTCGACCTCGACCTGCAACTTGACGCTGTGGTCGTTGAGCCTGCGGTTTAGGGTCCGGGTCTGCAGCAGGTTCTGCACCCGTAATGTCACCTCGGCACGATCAACGGGCTTGGTCAGGAAGTCGTTGGCACCCTCCTCCAAGGCACGCTCACGGCTCGGCCTGGAAAGGTCGGCGGTCATGATCAGGATGGGCAAGAACTCCAGCGGGCTCTGCGAGGCCCGGATCTGGGCCATCACCTCAAACCCATCAAGGCCCGGCATGCGGAGATCCAGCAGAACGAGGTCCGGACGCTGGGCATGGAAGAGGTCGAGCACCTCCCCAGGCCGCGTGGTGCTGACCACATCGGTGTGGCCGGCCCGAGCCAGGATCGCCTCCAGGAGGCGGACGTTGGCTGGGGAATCGTCCACGATCAAGATCCTCGAATTGCTGTCACCCATGGCGGATGATTGCTCCTTCCACATCGATTGCCTCATCGCTTCGTAGATCCATGATGTTCTGAGATCAGCCAGCAGGCTCCGGCGTTACCGCACCGTCGCTAGAAGAACAGCCCGGCTGGTGGGCCCTCCCCTGGGCCTCTCTCGTCCAACCTTCCCCCAGGTGCCGGGCGATCTCCTCGAGCACCTCCGCGGGGTGGAGGGGTTTGACCATGAAGCCGTCACAGCCGGCCGCCTCCACGGCGGCCCGGTCGGCGGGCAGGACGCTGGCGCTCACGGCGATCACCGGCACGCCTTCCGTCGCCGGATTGGCCTTCAGCTCCCGTGCCAGTTCCAGGCCATTGCCGTCGGGCAGCCTCACGTCGAGGAGGATCAGGTCAGGAGTGCCGCCGGCGATCTGCTGCCGCGCCTGGGCCAGGGAATCCGCGGCCACGACCCGGCATCGCCGCCTGCCCAGGATGGCCCGGGCCAAGATCATGTTGCGGCGGTCATCCTCAACGACCAGGATCGAGGGCTCCTCGACCTCAGACACGTTCCAACTCCTTGGCTCGGACGGCCACCTGTGCCAGCCACTGCTCCAGCCCCGAAAGGGCACCTGGCCCCTTCTCCACCACGGCCAGGACGTGACCGTTCAGGCGCTCTTTGTCTTCTTCGGTGATCTGCGCGGCCGACACGATGATCACTGGGATGGGCGCGGTCTCGGGATCCGCCTTGAGCCGGGACAGCACCTCGAAACCGTCGAGGTCGGGCATCACCAGGTCGAGCAGGATGCAGTCCGGACGCCGGTCCCGCGCCAGCCGCAGCCCCTCCTTGCCTCCGCCCGCCCCGAGAACTTCCACGCCGGACCCCCGCAGAGTCGCCTGGTAGAGGCGCAGGGCTGCTGGGTCGTCGTCGATTCCCAGGATCAGGTTGGCGGACCGGGTGGAGGGATGTCCCTTCGCGACCCGAGACAGCGCCCCCAGCACCGCACCGCGGCTGATGGGTTTGACCAGGTAGTCCTCCGCACCCAAAGCCAGGCCCAGCTCCCGGTCGTCGACCACGGAGACCACCAGCACGGGGATCTCCGTAGTGCGGGGGTCGGCCTTCAGGCTGGTGAGCACCTGCCAGCCGTCGATGCCCGGCAGCACCACGTCGAGCAAGATGGCATCGAAGTTGACAGCCTGGACCCGAGCCAGACCCATCTCTCCGTTCGCTACGACCTCGACCGCGTAGCCAGCCCCATGGAGGTAGATCTCCAGCAAGCGGCCGACTTTGGGGTCGTCCTCGATCACCAGCACCCGCTGCTGGCCCTCGGCGGTGGGCGGGGGAAGGATGGCGGGAGGCGGCGGCTCCTGGCCGACAGCCTGAGCCACTGCTGCGGGCAGCAGCACTCGGAACTCGCTGCCGGAGCCCATCGTGGACTCGAGCTCCAGCCGGCCTCCGTGAAGCTCCACCAAGCGGCGAGTGAGAGCCAGCCCCAGACCCGTGCCCTCCTTCTGGGCGCCCCCAAGCTCGCCCTGGACGAAGGCGTCGAAGATGCGCTCGCGATCGCCCTCCGGGACTCCCGGACCGTTGTCCACCACGGACAGGCACACCCACTGGTCCGCCGACTCGAACGACACCGTCACCCGGCCGGACTCGGGGGTGAACTTGAGGGCATTGGAGAGCAGGTTGTAGGAGATCTGGCGGACTCGGGCGGGGTCGGCCCAGNNGATCGTATGGCCGACCACGGCCGCCAGATCCACCTTTTCACATCGCAGTTCCAGCTGCCCGGCCTCCACCTTGGAGAGGTCCAGGACGTCGTTGATCAGGTCGAGCAGATGCATCCCCGCGTCGCGGATGTGTCCGGCGAACTCCTGGGTGAGGGCTGGATTGCTGGCGTCCTGCGGATCCTGCAACAGCTCCGAGAAGCCGATCACCGCATTCAGGGGCGTGCGCAACTCGTGGCTCATCGTGGCCAGGAATTCGCTCTTGGCGGCGCTGGCTTGGGCCAAGCTCGTGTTGGCCTCCCGCAGCTCCTCGGTGAGTATCGCGCGCTCTACCATCCGGAGCGTCAAGGCCCCGAATAGCTCGACCAGTCCAATGTCGTCCGCGCCGAAAAGAGGGTCGCCGGTCAGATAGCAGGCGACCTGCCCCCGATCTGGTTTGGAGGGGTCGATTGGGATTCGCACGAAATGCCCACCGGCCACCTCGGCGGGCGAACCGGAATTCGTGGTGGGCAACGCCTGCTCGGCGCGGACCAGATCGACTGCCAGCGAGGTCGCAGGCCCGGCGGCCGCCTGAATCTGCAGCTGGCCCATCGAATCGGGTATCAGGACCAGCGCCGCGACGGCTCCGGTGACCTGCTCGGCAGAGACCGCCAGCTGGTGCCACAGCTGCCCCGCTGTCGCTCCGGTCGACTTCGCCGCCAACTCACTCACGAACCCGTAGGCCGACGCCCGCTGGCCCAACCGACGAACCGCGCGCGGAGAAACGAAGGCGAAGAGGTAGCCGGCTGCCGCCGCCAAAGCAGCCACCTCGGCGAGCGCTCCAAACGCCCTCGAAGCTGAGCCGAGGGCGCTGAGCAGGATGGCGATACCGAAGAGAGCGCTAGCCACCGCCGCCGCGCCGAGGCGCAGCCGTGCGACCCCGACTCGGTGGAACGATTCTTGAGCCAGGTAGAAGACAGCCAGCGCTTCGAATCCGAAGAAGTAGAGAGCTACCGGCAGGACCGACACTGTGGCCACCGTGCCGTGGGCCGCGCGGCCGACGCAGAAGAGGGCCACGGTGGCGACCAGTAGACCCAGGGAGCCGTTCCGGACCAGCCGGGACAGCGGTCGGGAATGGGACACCACCCGGAGGATCAAGTAGGGCTGCGATACCAGCAGCGCCACCCCCAAGTCGGTGATCGTCGTCGGGCCGCCCGGGAGATGTCCGCGGAGGAACTGAAGCGCCAGGACGGCAGCGAGGGAGCCAAAGACCGCAGCGACATCTCGCTCCAGCGGCCGACGGCTTCTGAGATAGGCCACCAGAGTGGTCACGAAGACTCCGTAGAACGCTAGTTCCAGAATGACGACCATCAGTCCATCCCACCTCCTCGGGAAGATGGAGTGATTCCTGGCCGAACTGCAATCGCCTCCGCCGCAGCTAAAGCGGACCGGGTATTCCACTTGCCAGGGACCGTCGCCACCGCACCCGAGTCCAGTCGCTCACCACCTCGGTGAGGCACCATTCCTGCTTGCATCGACGTGGTCTCCTTATCGAGGATCTCGACCACCTGGTCCGTCCTTACCTTGGAAGCGGACTGCGGTCGATCTTCGGAGAATGGGTCAGACCTCGCCAACCTCCAATGACAAATCGGAGGATTTTCCGCAACGCTCCGGTGGCGTGTCCGTAAAGGGGCGGTAGGTGGGCAGGGTCCAACTGGTGTCGGCCCGGCTCCAGACTCCCTCTGCCCTGCCGCCACTCACGAGGGATGACCAAGTCCTCTCGAACTGACAACGTCGGGTAGTCCGGGTATTGTCGGGATGGCTAGAGTCCTGGGAACTGCGAAGGAGTCCGTCTGCGTCCGCGCCGAAATGGACGAGTCCGTCGGACGCTGCAGCGAAGGAGATCGGGCGCAAGTGATGGCACGGCCAGACGAAGCAAGTCCGATTGGCAACAAAACCGCCTCCGTGGCCGCCGTGCCTAGGGGCGATTCCGGACCAAGCCCCAATAGACCCGCCGCAAGGGGCGCGCAGTTGCAGCAGCGTAAATTGCTTATCCCGAATCGCTCTACGATGCGACCGGAGTCTGAACCCAGTCGCTCAAATCTGAACTGCTGACTATTCGGATCAGCGCTTCCGCCGCGGGGCGCTGGTAGGACCTGAGCCCCGGCGTGGAGGCCAGGCTCGCGGCGATGAGCACCGGCCGCTCAGTCGCGCCTTGCGCCGTGCCGTCCCAGGGCCGGGTGAGGGGGCCCGCAGATGAACTGCGCATAGAGGCTCGCGTCGATCAGGACCAGATCGCAGCCTTCGGCCGCCGCCAGCCCAAGACTGACGAGGAGATCATCGCCCTTGCCCAGCGCCTGGTAAATGGGCGTGGAGGCCCAGTCCTACTGGTGACCGGCGACTTCTCGATGCAGCTGCGCGCCGAGGCCCGCGGACTGACCGTGGTAGAGCTTTCAGACGGGCTGCGTCTGCCCCTCGGCGGTGATGAGGAGGGCTGACGGGCCGGTGGTGGTCACGCTGGTGCTGATCTCACCTACAGAGGTGACTGAGATCATAATCTGTAAAAATCGGCAAAGGGGGCTGTAAAAAGTGGCACTTGTGACGTTTCCGTGGGTCACGCNNTACGCCCAACCCTAAGGGAGTTTGGAAATGCGCAAAAGGCTCGATCGGGAGCCATTTGCGAGTTTCGCCTGATTCGTTGGCGACTTAACTCACGCACCACAAAGCAACGCGCCCGAGGACCTTTCCTCGGGCGCTTTCTCTATTTCGGGTCGCGTGAACTGGTTTCAGTGCATCCGGTGCGGTCCCCAGCGAACAGCCGAAAGCCCCTCAGGCAAGGCGGTGCCTAGGAAATGCGGTGGGGGCAACCCTGGAAGTCAGCGGTGTCCTTACAGCGCTCGCGAATCCTCCCGCCAGCAGCTTGGCTCTCCCTGGCTGGCTCGCCGCCTCTCCTTGGCCATGACCCGGTTCGAGGTATTCACTGCCAACACGTCTTGGGAATCGATGGCTCTCGTCCCCAGCCGCCATCTGACTGGTGTCTGGGGAGCTCCCGCCCTGCCAATTGCCAGACTGGGCACCGCCATCCGCAACGCATGCGCCGGGCCATCCGTCCTTGGTAGCGTGGCAAAGCGCAGTCGGCGACCCCTGGGGACAGTACTCTTCGTCTACTCGGTCACGGACCAGCACCGCTGGGAGCTCACCGGCACCATTTCCCAGGAGTTGGACGGAAGCATCAGGTGTGAGCCCGACGCCCATTCTGGCCTCCTCAACCGACCCAAGGCGATGGGACTAGATCCCATGATGTTCCTGGATGGCTGGAGCAACGGCTACGTCTCCGTCACCCATCGGCGGCGCCACTGATCGCACCGCACAAACCGCCTGAGATGAATAAGAACGTAGTCATCACACGTCCGTAGGCTTGCGCAGACGCCAGGCAAAATCCGGTTGGCGTCAGAAACGCCGAGCTAACCCGCCGCCAGCTCTGCTCTACCGCATCCGACGAGCACCACGACGCAATAACGGCACGTATCGCCTGAATAGCAAGAGATCCCGGGCCATCTTGGGGAAGCCGGGGGTCGGAGCAAAGGCGGAGGGGTTCTCCTCCCTGCCACGAGAGATTCGAGCTCCCGGACTCACGAGGGGCCCAACAGTGCCGCGGCGCTTCCCGGCCAGGGGGCACGTTCCTCGCTGGACGACGATGTCGACGGGCGATTGATTCGTGTTGAGTAATATAGTCATCGTCGTACCCATCAACTCTCAGACAGGAGCGCGAACCATGGCCCCGACAAAAACCGCAACCAAGACCAAGCCGAAATCGGCGAAGCGAACCAGCACGAACAGCTCAGCGTCCCAAGGATTCAGCGCCGACGAAAAGGCCGCGATGCGCGAGCGCGCCCGGGAACT
>PKXR01000059.1:545-15786 GCA_003133485.1 Candidatus Dormiibacterota bacterium | reverse complement strand
CGATCACTCGGTCGGCGGTGGCGGTGGTCGGGCGCTCGGCCACCTCACGGACGATGCCGTCCTCCACCACGACGGTGCGGCCGGTGCTCAGCTCACCACGTTCAGGGTCGAGGACCGAGGCGTCGCGGAAGATCGTCCGGGTACTCACAGCGCAGTTGTCCATGGGGCGTGAGGGTGGCGGACCAGTCCAGGCCCCACCTTTACTGGGGCACCGGCGAAGTACCGTACAGGGAGTCCAGCTCGCGCCAGTCGAATACCTTCCCCCGAGCGATCGTGGCCTGGACCCGTCGGATGTCCGATAAGCTGGAGGTGGGGTCCCCCGCCACCAGGATAAGGTCGGCTGTGAGCCCCGCTTCCAGCCGACCTACGTCGCTCCAATCCCACAACTCAGCGTTGCCTTGGGTGGCCTGGCGGAGCACCTCCACCGCGCTGAAGCCCAGGCTGTGTGCGATCTCCATCTCGTCGGCGATGGCGGAGACAGGGACGAACGAACCGGAGTCGGTCCCGATCCCCCAGCGCACCCCGAGCTCGACCGCCTGGTGGAAGGTCTTGAGCTTGGTCTCGTAAACGTGTTGGGCTCTCGGGGCGAGCTCCGGCCAGCGAGGATCGGTAGCGATCGCCCGGTACACGGCAAAAGTGGGAACAAGAAAGGTGCCTTGATCCACCATCGCCCGGGCGAGGTCGGGGGTGAGGTAGGTGCCGTGTTCGATCGAGCGCACCCCAGCCCTGACGGCGTGGCTGATGGCGTGCTCCGGGTGCACGTGGGCGGCGGCCAGCTTACCCGCCGCCTCGGCCTCCTCCACGATCGCCTTCACCTCGCCGAAGCTGAACTGGACTGCACTTTCGGACTCATCAGGGCGGGCCACACCGCCGCTCCCCATCAGCTTGATGAAGTCGGCACCCGCCTGAACCTGCTCGCGAACCGCCTTGCGCACCTCGGCCTCCCCGTCCGCTTCGCGGATGTTGGGCCAGGAATGGCCACCGGTGATGGCGATGAACTGGCCAGCGCAGGCCAGCTTGGGTCCGGGGATGAACCCGGCATCGATCGCGTTACGCAGGTCGAGATCGACGTGGCGATACCCGCCGATGTCGCGACACCGGGTGATCCCCGCTCGCAGCGCGCGCACCGCCTGCCTGGCCGCCGAGAAGGCGACCTGGGCGCGGGACACCTGGTTCGACCCTCTGATCTCCGGGACCAGGGTTAGATGGGAGTGCAGGTCGATCAGACCCGGGAGAACGGTGCAGCCGTGGGCGTTGATTCGGGTCGAGGCAGACGCAGCGTCGGGGCACTTCCCCACCGCTACGATCGTGTCCCCTTCGATCCCCACGTCGCCCAGGACCCGGCTGCCATCCGGCAGCATCAGATGACCTCCCTCGACGACGATCACGTCTCTTCCTCCCGCCAGCGGGATCCCCAGGTCCTGGCTCGATTGGCCCTGACCCCGGACCGGCGCTCTACGAACTGAACGAGCTTTGGCTTCATTAGTAAGGCCATATGCAGAACTGGCTGTCACCAGGCAAGCCTTGACGGCTGGCGCGCCTTCTTATGATAACCTTCGGGCGGGTTACAGCTATCATTGAGCGCCGGTCCGCAAGCGCGCGAGCGCGAGCGATTGAACTGGAGGGACCTGCTGCATGAGCTTCGCCGGAGGGTCGGCGTCTCAAAAGGTCGCGCGAGCCCTTGGCCATAGCCCGGAATCGTCGATCGCCGGGACGGTAGGGTCGGACCTCCGCGGTGCATCGCGGGCGAGGAAGTCAGAGGATCACGGTCGACCCGGTAGCTAAGCTGCAGCTGAGTTATCACCCCACCGGGTGATGTGGAGGGTAGGGCGGGCGAGATACGCTCCCGGTACCGCTCGGAGGAGTCAGATCTTGAATTGGATCGGGTTACCGACACAACGCTTTTTACCGCGGACAATCTGGGGGGAGGACCTGTGAGATTCGGCAAACGACCGTTGAGCTGGCGGATGGCAGGGGTGGCCGCTGCCGTCGGCCTGTTGGTCACAGCGCTCGGGAGCGCCACTACTACTACCCAGGCCAAATCGTCTGGAGGGGGCGTCGTCTCCTTCGCCGAACTGGCCGGGACACCGCCGACGTACATCTCGCCGCTCATGAGTTCGCAGCATGAGTCCAACGCCAACCTCTACCAGTTCTCCAACTTCATGTATCTGCCGCTGTACTGGTTCGGCGGAGACGGTCAGCCCGAGCTCAACAAGGCGTTGAGCGTCGCCAACCCGCCGGTGTTCACGGACAACGACACTGTCGCCAGCATCACCCTCAAGCACTGGGTGTGGTCGGACGGCCAACCACTCACCGCTCGCGATGTCATCCTTTGGTTGAATCTGTTGAGCGCGGTCACCGATCCCAACGCACCCACAGTCGGCAACAGCACAAACCCGGGACCGGGATGGTTCGCTAGTGTTCCGGGCGGCTTCCCGGAAAACGTGGTCAGCTACACCCAGACGGGGACTTACTCACTGACTATCACGATGAACGCTTCGTACAACCCAACTTGGGTTTTGTTCAACGAGTTCAGCCAGATCTATCCCCTGCCCCAGCAGGCTTGGGACGAGGTCTCGACTAGCGGACCGGTGGGCGACTACGACACCACTGCCGAGGCGCGGACCACGCTTCCGGGAACTTCGCCGGCGTCCTACGTGCCGGTCAATCCCGGCACTGCCGATAGCGGAGCTTTAGGGGTCGCCGCCCTCCTCAACGATGAGGCTTCCGATGTCACCACTTATGCCACCAATCCCTTCTGGAAGACGGTCGACGGACCCTTCGTCCTTGATCAGTTCACAACGGACGGGTACGCCAAGTTCGTGCCCAACAAGGACTACTCGGGTACGCCGAAGCCCAAGCTCACAGCCTTCGAGTTGCTGCCGTTCACTTCCAACGCCGCCGAGTACAACGCGTTACGCAGCGGAGCGGTGACCATCGGCTACTTGCCGCCGGAGGACTACGCGCAAAAGGCTTCTATCGAAAAGGAAGAGAAGTACAAGCTCAATGCTTGGTACTTGTTCGGGTTCGTCTACGCGGGCCTGAACTTCACCAGCCCAACTGTGGGACCGATGTTCCGGCAGCTTTACTTCCGCCAAGCGATGCAGTACTTGATAGATCAGAAGCAGTGGATCGATCAGTTCAACGACGGGCAGGGATCGGTCGACAACGGACCGGTACCGACTTACCCGCCCAACAATGCCGACGAGAGCTCACTGGAAGCCCATGGACAGGTGTACCCATACGATCCGGTCAAGGCCGTGAGCTTGCTCAAGGACCACGGCTGGAAAGTAGAACCCGGGGGCCAGACCTTCTGCGCCAAGCCCGGGACCGCCGCCGACGAGTGCGGGGCCGACGTTAAGTCCGGACAGAAGGCAATCTTCACGATGGACCTGGCTTCCGGCAATCAGGAGGCAACCAACGAAATGGACGCCTTTCAGTCGACCATGAAGTCCAAGGCTGGAATGACCCTGTCCATCACTCAGGCACCGTTCGCTACGGTGATCGGAGACGCCTTCGGTGGTTGCAGCTTCGCCAAGCCGTGTTCCAACTGGGACATAGCCAACTGGATCGGGGGCTGGAGTTACGATCCCGACTTCTTCCCGACCGGCGAGGAGATCTTCGAATGCGGTGGGGCCAGCGACGCGGGCGACTACTGCAACACCGCTAATGACAAGAACATTCTGGCTACCAACACCGCACCGAATGCGGCCGCTGAGCACACAGCTCTGGTCAAGTACCAGAACTTCCTCGCGATAAATCTGCCCGCGCTGTATCTGCCGAACGTTCCCCAACAGTTCACGATGTACAAGAGCAATCTCAAGGGGTTCCTGCCGCAGGACGTTTACGACATCCTCTACCCGCAGGACTACTCCCTCGGTTGATCCAACCTTGCTGAAGACGCGGCTCTAGCCCCCGTCGGGGGGAGGTGCCACGGACAGGGGCCCGGCCATCGGGCCGGACCCCTNNTCTCGCCTCAGACCAGCCCTGCGCAGCTTGCAAACCATCAGGAATTCACTAAATGCGCTTGACGATCATCGGGGCCGGCGCCATCGGCGGCACCGTCGGAGCCCATCTGATCCGTGCGGGTCACGAGGTGCTCCTCTGTGACGCGGACCCCGCTCATGTAGCGGCGATCAACCGCGACGGCCTCACCATCGAAGGGCCAGTGGAGAGCTTCACGGTGGCAGCGCGAGCGGTCACCCCAGACGAGCTCCCGGACACGATTGACCGCGCCGCGATTGCGGTCAAACGTCACCACTCCGCGGAGGCGGTCGAACCCCTGCGCCAGCGCCTGGCGTCGGACGGCTATCTGGTCAGCTTCCAGAACGGTCTGACCGCCAACACCCTAGCTGCGGCGGTCGGATGGGATCGTGTGATCGTCAGCTTCGTGAACTTCGGGGCCGATGTCATGGGCCCCGGTCGAATCATGCAGGGAAACGTCGGGACCTTTCGCGTTGGTGAGCCCCGCGGTGGATCGATCACGCCCCGGGTCCGCGAGCTGGCTGACGCTCTGCCGTACGCGGAACCGACTGCCAACATCCTGGGGTACCTGTGGGGCAAGGAAGCCTACGGCGCCATGCTTTATGCGGGAGCGGTGTCTGACCTCTCCATCGCGGACTCGTTGGAGGATCCGAAGTGGCAGCCGTTGATGCTGGCGATCGCGCGCGAGGTCTTGGCGCAGTCCCCCGTCAAACCTGAGTCTTTCGACGGATTCGACCCGGAAGACTTGGAGAATTCGCTGGCGCGGTTAGTCGTCTTCAACCGCACCAGCGCCAAGTCTCACAGCGGCATCTATCGAGACCTCATGGTGCGCAAGCGCAAGACGGAAGTGGATGATCTGCTCCACGACCTCAAGGGGCCACTGACGACCTTCGCGGGGGAGCTGATCCTGGCGATCGAGCGAGGTGAGCGCACCTGCGAGGTTGCCAACCTCGAGCTACTAGCGGCCTACGAGCGCGCCGACCGGCTCGGTCGCCCGCTCCATGCGGTGGTGCGCTTGATCCCGGCCCCGACCAGGGCTCCCGACGGGCCGCTGCACGGAATCCCGGTGGCGGTCAAGGACCTGATCGACGTCGGGGGTTACCCCCGTGGTAACGGGAATCCGCACGACATGGCAGGTCCGCCGGCGACCGAAGACGCGCCGGTGGTGAAGGACCTGCGGCGGTTGGGGGCTGACGTCTTTGCCACCACCACGCTCCTCGAGTACGCCGCTGGGGCGCTCCATCCCGACGTCCCCGAGACCACGAATCCGTACGACCGTGGCCGGACCGCCGGGGGATCCAGCGGCGGCTCGGCAGCGCTGGTCGCGGTCGGCGCCTGCCCGCTGGCCGTGGGCACCGACACCGGCGGCTCAATCCGGGTCCCCGCCGCCTACTGCGGCGTGGTCGGGCTGAAGCCGTCGTTCGGACTACTGTCAGTCGAGGGAGCTCAGCCCCTCTCTCACTCCCTGGATCACGTCGGCTTGATAGGCCGCGATGTCGAGATCACGGCGCGGGCGCTGGCGGCCCTCACCGGCGGGCAGCTGGTCGGTGTGCCCCGGAGCCTGCGGATTGGCGTTATCGAGGAGCACTTTGGGCAGCTCGATCCCGAGGTGGAAATGGCGTTCCGCAGCAGTCTGGAGCAGCTGACGGAGGCGGGATGCACCGTTAACCAGATCGACGGCAGCGCGCTGGCAGCCCTCGACGAGACCTATGACGACATCTTGATGTGGGAGATCTGGCAGATCCACGGGACCCAGGCGCGCCACGATCCGGATCACTTTGGCCCGGAGACCCTCCGTCTCCTGGAATCGGCCAGGCAGACCAGTGAGGAGACTTACCGGAGCGCATGCCAGCGCCGGGACGAGCTGTTGCCCCGAGTGGCCGCCATGTACGAGGACCTCGATGTGCTCATCACCCCGGCGGTGCCATTCGTCGCGCCGGTTACCACGCCCCCGCTCGACACTGCCGAGGGAGCGGCCGAGGGGAGGTTCACCAAGGTCTTCAACCTGACGGCAGCTCCGGCGCTGGTGTTGCCGTGCGGTTGGAGCGAGGGTGGCCTGCCCATTGGCCTGCAACTCGCGACCCCCCGGGGCACCGACTACGCGCTCCTCGCGGCCGCGGCCTGGATCGAGGCTGTCCTGGACGTGCCGCACCGCGAGCCCGCGGCTCGATGAGCGGCTGCCAGACCAAGTCGAGGTACCGCTGAATGCGAGCCGCGATCTACCAATCGGCCGGCCACGTGGTGGTGGAGGACGTCCCGGACGCGTCACTGGGGGCGGCCACTGACGCCGTGGTCAGGGTGCTGCGCTCTTGCGTTTGCGGCTCCGACCTCTGGGCCTACCGCGGGATCATTCAGCGCATCGCCGGTTCCCGGCTCGGCCATGAGTTCATTGGCATCGTGGAGTCGGTGGGGGACGAGGTGATGACCATCGCGGTGGGAGATCTGGTAGTCGCCCCATTTCAGTGGTCTGACAACACCTGCCCCGCCTGCCTCGATGGGCTCCAGACGTCCTGCGTCAACGGTGGGACCTTTGGAGCCCCAGGGACTGACGGGGGCCAGGGGGAGGCGGTGCGGGTGCCGCAGGCGGACGGGACGTTGGTCCAGGTGCCTGGCGGGTTGGCCCAGGTGGGTGATGGACTCCTGCCGTCGCTCCTAGGACTGACGGATGTCGTCGCCACGGGACTGCACGGGGCAGTACTGGCCGAAGTCGGCGAGGGCGCAACCGTCGCCGTCATCGGCGACGGGGCGGTGGGACTCTGCGCGGTACTGGGTGCCCGCCAGATCCTGGGCGCGGAACGAGTCATCCTCATGAGCCGACATCCGGACCGGCAGACGGTCGGTCAGACCTTCGGTGCCACCGACATCGTCGCGACCCGGGGTGCCGAGGGGATCAGCGCAGTCCGCGAGCTCACCGGGGGACTCGGGGTGCGTCACGTGGTGGAGGCGGTGGGGACCCCGGAATCGTGGGAGATGGCGATCGGCATGGCCCGCGACGGCGCCTCGATCGGTGCCGTGGGGGTGCCCCACACCATGCCGCAACTCCCGCTCTTCGACCCCTTCATCCACCACTTGCGCATTAGCCTGGGCGTCGCTCCCGGACGACGGTACCTGCCCGATCTAATCGCCCGAGTGACCGCCGGCACGCTTGACCCAAGCCCGGTCTTCGACAAGACGCTGCCTTTGGACCGAGTCGCGGAGGGCTACGCGGCCATGTCAGCGCGCCAGTCGATCAAGGTCATGCTGGCATGAGCTGCGCCCCGGGGCCGGCCCTGGTCCCGGAGCAATCGGTCTCCGTCCGCTTGCAGACCTGGAGCTGGCGATGAAGCGCACCGCCTATCGTGGCTACCACTCCTACGACTACCTGGTCCCCCACCAGGACTACCGGGTGTTCGAGCTGGCGGATGAATTGGATCGCGTGCCATTGCATCAGGTGCCGACCAACGAGACGGAGGAGGCCCGAGTCCTGCGCTTGCTGGAGCAGGGTCCGGTGATCTCCTTCCACGACCACCCTTCGGTCCTGCCCGCAGACCCAGACCAACTCTTTGAGTATCGGCGGCACGGCCGAGACGTCACTGGGTACCTGGGACTCAGCAAGTCAGGACTGGACGCCGTCTTCGACAACCTGGCGGACGGCGAGGGTCAGATCACCTCGCTGATGGGCTGGAAGTGGGACGACACTCTGGTCGATTTGGGGATGCGGCTCTGTGACATCGCCCATCAGGATTACCTGCGCATCGTCCACCGCGTCTCCGACATCGAGGCTGCCCAAAAGAATGGGCAGCTGGGGGTCATCCTGGCGGTGGAGTCGGCGGCTCCGATCGAGAACGAGCTCGACCGGCTGGACATTCTCTACGGGTTTGGGATCCGCGCGGTTGGGGTCACCTACAGCGAGGCCAACAATCTCGGAAGCGGCCTATCAGAGGCGCATGACGGGGGACTGACTACCTTCGGCCGCCGAGCCGTCCACCGGATGAATCAGCTGGGGATCCTGATCGACTGCTCGCACGCGGGCGATCGGACCACCCTGGACACGATCGACGCCAGCCAGGCCCCCGTCTCAATTTCGCACGCTGGCGCCCGGGCGGTCTGGCCCACGGCGCGAATGAAACCGGACGACGTGATCCGGGCCTGCGCGGAAAAGGGCGGGATCATCGGCATCGAGGCGGCTCCCCACACGACACTGTCGCGCCAGCATCCCCGCCACACCATAGATAGCTACATGGCCCATTTCGAGTACTGCTGTGAGCTGGCCGGGATCGACCACGTGGCCTTCGGCCCGGACACCATCTTTGGCGACCACGTAGGGCTGCACCGGGTCGTGGACCAACGGTTTGGCCAGGGACTGCCGAAGCCCAACCCGCCGCTGGAGTTCGAGCGGGTGCCATGGGTCGAAGGGCTCGAGAGCCCCGCCGAGGCCTTCTCCAACATCGCCCGCTGGCTGGTGACCCACGGGTACTCGGACGGGGACATCCACAAGGTCTTGGGGGGCAATGTCCTCCGGCTCATCGGTGTCGCCTGGGAATCCCACCCGTGAGCCGTCGGATGAAATCGCGAGCCATCGATCCGGCTGAGGGGCTTTACGCCCGGGTGGCGGTGGTCACCGGCACCGCGCACGGGATCGGGGAGGCAATCGCCGCCGCTCTTGAGGCTGACGGGATGACCGTCCACGGCGTCGACAAAGAAGAGGTCGACGTCACCGACGGGCAGGCCGTGACGGCCTACTTCGCCGGGCTGGGCACAGTCGACGTGCTGGTCAACAACGCCGGCGGAGTCGCGGGCCAGATCCACCATCCGCTCGAGGAGATCTCGGACGAGGAGTGGAACGCCATCGTCGACGCCAACCTCACCGGCACCTTCCACTGCACGCGGGCAGTCGTTCCGGGGATGAAGCAGCGGGGGTGGGGCCGGATCGTGAACATCTCCTCGGGAGCCGGTCGCAGCGTCAGCCTCACCGGAATCCAGGCTTATGCCAGCGCCAAGGCGGGACAGATCGGATTCACCCGCCAGATGGCGCACGAGCTGGGCAGGTACGGGATCACCGTGAACTGCATTGCCCCGGGCTTCGTGCTCTCCAACCCCACTTCCATCAAGCAGTGGGAGGGATACGGGGAGGCGGGACAGGCGGCGCTGCTGGAGGGGATCGCCGTGCGCCGCCTGGGAAAGGCAGAAGACATCGCCAACGGGGTCCGATTCTTCGTCGCCGACGCGTCGGCGTGGGTGACCGGCCAGACCCTCTCAATTGATGGTGGACATGCTCTCTTTTAGCGATGACGACGCCGGCTACATCCGCCAGCTCGCGGAGTTCGTCGCAATCCCCAGCGTCAGCCGGGACGCTCCACAGGAAACCATGCGCCGCGCGGCCGCTTGGTTGGCCGACCAGCTGAAGTTCGCCAACTCCCGGATTATGGAGACGCAGGGCAATCCCGTCGTGTTCGCGGAGCTGGCCGGTCCACCCGGCGCCCCGACGATCCTGGTTTACGGGCACTACGACGTGCAGCCGACCGGGGATCTGGCAGAGTGGACCACGGGGCCGTTCGAGCTCACGGTGGATGGCGACGTCATGCGGGGCAGGGGCGCCAGCGACGACAAGGGACCCGTCTACATCGTGCTCCGGGTTGCCGAGGCATTTGCGAACCAGGAGGGCTCGCCTCCGCTCCACGTGAAGTTCGTCTTCGAGGGAGAGGAGGAGATCGGAAGTCCCCACTTACCGGCCTTTCTTAGGACGCACGCGCAACTGCTGGCCGCCGACTTGGTTGTCTCCGCGGACGGCGCGATGTGGCGGCCAGGTGAGCCTTCTGTGTCGGTGGCCTCCAAGGGCCTGGTGACCATGAACATCGAAGTTCAAGGGGCCGCTGGTGACCTCCACTCGGGTCGCTACGGGGGCACGGTCGCCAACCCGGTTCACGGGCTGGCCCAGATCCTGGCCAGCCTGCACACCGAAGAGGGAGCAGTGGCGGTCGCAGGCTTCTACGACGGGATCCCCGAACTCAGCCCTTCCCGCCGCCAGGAGATCGCGGCAGTGCCCTTCGACGATGGGGCCTACATGAGCCAGCTCCAACTCGATGAACTGCACGGCGAGCCGGGGTACTCGACCCTCGAGCGGCTCTGGGAGCGCCCCACCCTGGAGATCACCGGCGTCAGCGGCGGGGGCAAGTACAGCGTCATCCCTCACGTCGCGACCGGCCACGTGTCCTGCCGGCTGGTCCCGGGCCAGGACCCGGATCAGGTGCTGCAGGCGATCACCGAACACGTAATGGCCCAGCCCGCGCGGGGAGTCACAGTCCAAGTTCATCCGGATGAGGTCGCCGTCGCCGCTTACACCATCTCGCCCGAGCATCCGGCAGTACGGGCCGCCAGCGCTGCCTTGGAACATGTCTACCCGGGCCAGCCGGTGCTGCTAGCAAAGATCGGCGGCACCCTGCCGGCCACCGTCCTCTTCGAGGAGGTGCTCGGGGCCAAGACCCTCTTCTTCTCATTCTCGACCGCGGACGAGCGGCTGCACGCGCCCAACGAATACCTGCGCATCCGCCGACTCCGGGAGGGGATGCGGGCATGGGAGCACCTCTGGCGGCTGCTGGGCAGTGGTCCCCACCGGCTCGCGAGCTCGTGAGGCGACCCCGCCCCGGCACCCCCGAGGCTTTCCACTGAATTCTGGAGTGAGAAGCAGTGACCGAACCACCGCCTGATCGCTTGCTAGCGCACCTCAGCGAGGAGTTTTTCCAGGTGATGAACTCTGCCGATCCCTTCAACGCGACCATGTTGGGAGTGCCAGGATTCGACGACCAGGTCCCGGATCCCAGCCGCGCCGGAGCCGAGCGCAACGCGGCTCGATTCTCCCGCATCGAAGAGCGACTGAACACCATCGAGGTGGACAGCCTCAACGAGTCCGACCGAGTCAACCACGCCGTGCTGGGCCGGCTGGCCTGGGGTGCGCGCTCGGATCTGGAGCACGGTCTCTGGGAGGCGGATGCCTCCGCGGCGGGATATGTGTCGCCTCAGAGCATGGTCTTCCAGGCGGTGCCCACGGCTCCCCTCGGCGACGCCGCCGCGCTGGATGGCTACCTGAAACGACTCTCTGGTCTCCCCGATTACTTCGATGCGGTGCTCGACCGCTACCGCCAGGCCACCTCCGAGGGCCGACCCTCCACCCGTTCGGGCGTGCGCCAGGCCGTCGAACAGCTCGATAGGCACTTGGCCCAACCGCTCGACGGCGACATCCTGGTCGATGTCGCGCTGCCCCGACACGGCGCCGAGGACCAGTCAAGGGCAGGGATCGCTGAGCTGGTTGAGACCCAGGTGCGCCCGGCGATGCGCCGATTGCGGGCCGGGCTGCAGGAGGAGCTGCTCCCGGCGGCCCGGGACGACGATCGGGTGGGGATCTGCTTCATCCCCGGCGGTCAAGAGGGCTATCGCGACGCCGTCCGCCGGCATACCACCACCGACCTGTCGCCGGCGGAGATCCACCAGATCGGGATCGACAAGATCGCCGATCTGCAGGAGGAGTGGGCGGAGCTTGGGGAACGGGTGCTGGGCACCAGCGACGTAGCCGAGATTCGGACGCGGCTGCGCAACGACCCGGCGCTCCGATTCTCGAACACAGTCGAGATCGTCAAAGTGGTAACCGATGCCCTGAGTCGGGCCGAAGCCGCTCGCGACCTGTGGTTTCCGCCGATGCTCTTGCCGGGATGTGTCGTGGAGGAGATCAGCCCCATCGAGTCCCACAACGCCGCGCTAGCCTACTACCGTCCCCCGACCCCAGCCGGCACCCGGCCCGGGGCGCACTGCGTGTTGACCACTAACCCCACGCAGCGCTTTGTTTACGAGTACGAGGCGCTGGCGTTCCATGAGAGCAGCCCGGGCCATCACCTGCAGATCACCTCGGCCCAGGCGCTCACTGGGCTGCCGGCTTTTCGACGGCATCTGGATGCCGAGGTCTGCGGGTACATCGAGGGCTGGGGTCTGTATAGCGAGCGGCTGGCGGACGAGATGGGGCTCTACACTTCGGACCTGCAGCGCGTGGGGATGCTCTCCTTTGATGCGTTGCGGGCCTGCCGCCTGGTTGTCGACACCGGGATGCATCACCTCGGGTGGTCGCGGCAGCAGGCCATCGATTACATGTGGAACAACACGGCGACCACGATGGCGAACGTCACCAACGAGATCCAGCGCTACATCTCATGGCCGGGACAGGCGCTCGCCTACATGGTCGGCTGTCGGGAAATCCGCCGCCTGCGCGCGTTGGCCGAGGCGCGACTCGGCGATCGGTTCGACCTCCGGTCATTCCACGGCGCGGTTCTGAGCAACGGCGCGGTGCCCCTCGGGGTCTTGGAGAGGGTCGTGTTTCGCTGGATAGAATCGGTGCCGGGGTGACGGTCGTGGGTCCGGCTGATTCGGAATTGAGAGGTCCGCCAGGGCGTGGCTCAAGCCGGTGCCGGACGTCACGACCCGGCTAGAGCGTCAGGTAGATTCGAGGGAGGAGGCGAGATGGGAAGAGAGTCGATTGCGAACCTAACCGCCGAGCCCGGCGAGCGCCGCCGGGGCCAGCTAGTAGTTCCCGGGCTGGACCCGGTCTGGGAGATGCCGGCTGTGGTAATTCGAGGAAAAGCGCCGGGCCCGACCCTGGCGGTGACCAGCGGCATGCACGCCGCGGAGTACGTTCCTATCGAGGCAGTGACCCGACTGACTCGCTGGGTCGACCCCGCCAAGCTGCGAGGGACGCTGGTGGCCGTGCTGTTGGTCAACACCCCTGGCTTCTACGAGCGATCCATCTACGTCAATCCGCGGGATGGGCGCAACTTGAATCGATCGTTCCCGGGCAACCGCGATGGAAGTCCCGCCGAGCAGGTGGCCGCCTTCCTGCTCTCCGAGTTGATCGACGGGTCAGACGCCTACGTTGACGCCCACTGCGGAGACCTCATCGAGGCTCTTAGCCCATTCACCCTCTGGACGCGGGCCGGGGACCCGGGAGTCGCTGAGAGGTCAAGACAGCTCGCGGCGGTGTACGGCTTCGAGCACACTTTGGGGGTTGACCCTCTCTCGGTGCCCGGAGCCGCCTACGCAGCAGGCGCGCTGCTCGGGGTTCCAGCGATCATCGCCGAGATCGGTCAGCAGGGAATCTGCGACGAGCCCTCCGTGCAGCGCCACCTGCGGGGATTGCAGAACGTGATGGCCCACCTCGGCATGATCGATCCGGTGGGGGAGCCCCCAACCGCGCCAATGCCGATGGACCGGATGGTCTGGATGAGAACCGACGTGTCGGCCACGTACCATCCCACCGTGAAGGTTGGCGAGCAGGTCACGGAGGGGCAGGCGGTAGGTGAGTTGCGCACCATTTTCGGGGAGACAATCATGGAGCTCCGGGCGACGGCGGGGGGGGTCGTGATTTTCTTGGTGACCTCTCTGGCGGTCAAGTCTGGTGACCCGCTGCTGGGGATTGGAGTCCCGGAGACCTTGTGAACTTCGTGCAGCCCCCGCCTGCACTTTTCCCATCAAAGGTGGGACCAGCGCGGATTTTTGCACAGGGGCTCCGGAAGCGCGCGACTTCTCGCGTCCTTCCGGCGAGCGCTCGTCCACGGCGCACGCATTACCCGCGGGCCGGTCTCGCTGGGCCTCCCGACATCAGAGGCGGCGGCGCGTGATCGGGTTCATCCTCCGGCGCCTCGCCCAGTCGCTGATCGTGGTGTTGGGGGTGACCATTGTGACGTTCATCCTTCTGCACCTGCTCCCGGGCAGTCCCGTGCGAGCAATCCTTGGCCAGCGAGCGACGCCGTTGGCGGTTCACCAACTCACGGTCGAGTTGGGATTGAACAAGCCGCTACCAATCCAGTACGGAATCTGGGTGAACAACCTCATCCATTTGAACCTGGGCTATTCCTACAAGCTGGACCAGCCGGTTACCGCCCTCCTGGCGCAACGCATCCCCAAGACGATGTTCTTGGTCGGTAGTTCTTTGGTGTTGGCGATCATCATCGCGGTGCCACTGGGCGTGGTGATGGCAGTGCGACGCAACAAGGTGGATGACTACGTCCTCACCGGCCTCTCCTTCATCTTTTACTCGATGCCGAGCTTTTGGCTCGGCATCTTGCTGATCGGTCTCTTCAGCCTGACCCTTAATTGGCTCCCCTATGAGGCACCACAGGATCAGATCAGTGTTTTTTCTCAGCTGAACGGCATGATCCTGCCTGTCGCGACGCTGACGTTAGTGACGGTCGCGCTGTTCAGCCGGTACATGAGAAGCTCGGTCCTAGAGCAGAGCATTCAGGACTACGTCCGGACTGCTCGGGCCAAAGGACTCTCCCACCGTGCGGTGCTCATCCGCCACGTCGTGCGCAATGCGCTGATGCCAGTGATCACGCTGATCGGCCTTTCCTTAGGTGGGATCCTGAGCGGTGCAGTGGTGGTCGAAGAGGTCTTCAACTATCCTGGGATGGGACTGCTGTTCTTTCAATCGGCGGTGACAGACGATTTCCCGGTGCTGCTGGGAGTAAGCGTCGTGGTAGCTATCGCCACGGTGGTGGGGAACCTCATCGCGGACGTTTTGTACGCGGTGGTCGATCCCCGGATCAGGTACGTCTAGTGCATGCCATGAGGGCCTGGCCAAGCCTCGGGGCTGAACAGGTGACTTGGTCGTGAGCCTCATCTCCCAGCTCTCTTCGGCGTCCGATGAGGTGATCCCCGAAGGGGGAGAAGTCGCTGCATCCGGTTCGGTCTGGCGCATGATCGCAGACGTCTTCTTCCAGAACCGCTTGGCTGCTGTCGGTCTGGGCGTGATCATTTTCATGGTGCTCTTCTGCTTCGTGGGCCCGCTGATATACCACACGCAGCAAATCTATAACAACCCCAGCATTGCCACTCAGTCACCCAGCCTTGCCCATCCGTTGGGCACCGACGAAGTCGGCTACGACGTCCTCGGCCGCCTTATGTTCGGCGGCCAGAGTTCACTGGAAATCGGCTTTGCGGCGGCCCTCATCGCGGTGACCTTCGGGGTGATCTGGGGCGCCATCGCCGGGCTGGCCGGGGGACTGCTGGACGCGGTGATGATGCGGATAGTCGACACGCTCTTGGCCTTCCCGTTCCTCTTCGCACTGATCCTGCTGGGCGCAATCTTCAGCACGTCGATCTTGGAACTCATCATCGTCATCGGCTTGGTGGCGTGGTTGGTACCGGCGCGATTAGTGAGGGCGGAGACTCTCTCGCTGCGCGTCCGGGATTACGTCCAGGCGGTCTCGGTCATGGGCGGAAGCCGCCGGCGGATTCT
>PKXR01000059.1:0-531 GCA_003133485.1 Candidatus Dormiibacterota bacterium | reverse complement strand
GCACCATCGTCGTGAACGCGACATTCCAAATTGCCGATGCGATCATCTTCGTGTCGACGCTCAGCTATCTCGGAATCGGAGTGCCGCCCCCCGCCACAAACTGGGGCGGCGAACTTGCCTCGGGGTTGACCTACATCGCCGACGGCTACTGGTGGCTGATCTACCCTGCGGGTCTCGCCATCGTGGTGACCGTAGTTGCCTTCAACTTCGTCGGTGACGCGCTGCGGGACGCGCTGGAGGTTCGCCTCCAGCGCCGGTAAGTCCACGGCCACCACCGATGTCGACGCGACGGCGCTCGCGGCCAGATGGCCCATTGACGGGACCGACCCTACCCAGCTCGGGGTAAACTTGGCCGCCCGTGTCCCTAGCCGCTTCTCCGAGCGGCGAGCCCGCCATCGAAGTGGTCGACCTTCGACGGACTTACCGCACCACCACCGGTACCGTGCGCCGCCGTCGCCTCGAGATCGAGGCCGTGCGGGGAATCTCCCTGCGCGTAGAACCGGGGGAGCTGTTCGGACTGCTGGGTCCCAA
>PKXR01000231.1 GCA_003133485.1 Candidatus Dormiibacterota bacterium | reverse complement strand
CTATAGCCGACCATCGCGCCGGCGACACACACTCCAAACGCGAGCGGGTAGAACACCCAAGGATCGAGTCCGCCTGCAGCGATCAGCAGCCCACCTGCCAGCAGAGTGAGCTCCCCCGGCGCGAACGGCAGCGGCACTCCTGCCTCCTCCACGAATATCAGGCTGCACAGAAGAACGATCGCGACCACGCCGTGGAGGCCAGATAGGAAACTCATCGTCTCGGAGTATCGACTCCGACGACTCCGATGCCGCGTCGGTTGCGTCTGGCCCGACCGCGCCCGGGAATGGCGCAGCCCAACAGCGGGTGCTTGGCGGAGGTGGTCATTTCGCAGAGTAGCAAGTGCAGCGCCAAGCTTACCCCGGAGGTCCAGACCCGGTCGCGCGGACGAGTCA
Source organism: Candidatus Dormiibacterota bacterium (assembly GCA_003133485.1). The sequence continues at coordinate 5,200 of PKXR01000231.1, read as the reverse complement.
CGGTAGACGCGGCTCGAGTCAGCGCGCCCGACCGAGAAAGCACTGGGTGCCCTCCGACCGGTCGAGCCAACCCCCTAGGCGTTGCGGGGCCGCCGTCTCCTTCCAGGTCGCGATGGACCACCGAAGGTGCGGCGGGTCCGCGTCCCAACCTGCGAGGGGGCGGGAGTGACAGTGCTCACCTCGTGCTCCGGCTTGTGGGCGAGGAACGTCATCGTGCCAGCGTTGAGCAGTTGAGCAGTATCCACAAACTGCAGAGCGGGCGCGCCGAGCTTCCGCAGCTTTCGCCACTTTTCGCCATCATCCTCACTGAGAAAGGTGAGAGCCCGTCCGCGGGCGCCGTTGCGCGCCGTTCGGCCCACGCGGTGGGTGAGCCAATCGGCAGTGTCCGGGAGTTCGTAGTTGACCACCAGGTCCACGTCTAGGACGTCGATGCCGCGAGCAGCGACGTTGGTGGCGACCAAGACCGATGNNCGATGTTTCGCGTCGTCTGAACGCGGCGATAGCTCGGTCCCGGGCAGTCTGAGAGAGATTTCCCTGCAATTCGGAAGTCTTGTGGCCCAGCGCGATCAGGTCCCGCGCCAGTTTCTTGGTCCCGTGCTTGGTGCGGTGGAACACGATTGTGGAGTCCGACCGTTTCAAGAGATGACTGAGCACAGTCACCTTTTGCGCCCTCTGTACTGAGAACAAACCATGTTCCAGCTGCGACTCAGCCGCCGGTGCGACCGCGACTCGGGCCGGATTGACCATGTGCTTGCTGGCCATCTGGGTCACCCAATCGGGCATGGTGGCCGAGGCCAAGACGGTCTGACGTTGACCGGTAGCGGTGCGCTGCTTGGTACGGGCCACCAACTTTTCCACATCTTTTGCAAAGCCGGCGTCGAGCATTTCGTCGGCCTCATCCAGGACCAAAAACTCCACCCCACCCAGAGATGCGGCACCCCGGTCGGAGAGGTCCACCAGGCGTCCAGGACAGCCGATAATCACGTCCGCGCTGGAGAGACTGCTGATTTGACCGCCGTACCCGACTCCCCCGAATACCAGGGCCCTTCGCAATCCAGGATCGAGCTGGGCGAGGACCGCGCCAATCTGAGTAGCCAGTTCCCGGGTAGGGGTGACGATCAGGGCCCGCGGCGCACCGCGCTGGTGACCTTGCAGCTTCTCGACCATGGGGACGAGGAAGGCCAGCGTCTTGCCTGATCCAGTCGGCGACTGGATCAGGCAGTCCCGTCCCTCATGGAGAATCGGTATCGCGGCGGTCTGAACTTCCGTCGGGTCGCTGATGTGGAGTCGGAGGAGAGTCTCAAGAGTGCGTGGTCGCACCCCAAGTTCGGAAAACGAATTCATGCAAGTATCCCTGGGCGGAATCGCCCGCGCCTAATGTCGCCAACGCAGCTGGCAGCGCTTCTTGACGATGCCGCTGTGTCGCCAGGACCAGGGAGCCGCAGAAGGCCGCAGTCAGTAAAGACCGACTATATGTTCGATAGTAACAGGTATTCGATCTCATCCCGGTAACGCCCAACTAGTCGCACTTCGATCAGTCTGGCTCGGCTCGGATGCGCCGAAGCGGCGGGGAAGTGGAGGGCGGTCGCTGTCCTCGGGGCAGTTCGGCCAGCAGCTCCATGGTCGCAGCAGCGACCTTGCCAACCGCTCTTTCAAACGTACGCTCCGTGCGGCTCGAGGATGTGTTCAATCCACTGACCTTCCGGACGTATTGACGCGCGGCTGCCTCAATCTCTTCGACTGTCGCCTTGGGCTGCAGGCCCCGGAGGGTTGTGATATTTCGGCACATGGAAGCGATGCTACGCGCCGGTCTATGGCCGGAGCGCCGAAGCGTTCCTCCGGCTTGGCCTGCCTGGGACGTGGCGCTGACCCGGCTCTCTCCCGGCCAGGGGGCTGCCAAAAGCGGACGCTGGAGCTTTCCGAGAAGTACTAGCCTTACCGATCGCAGGTAAAGGTGCCTTGACATTCCGGCCGAGTCAAGTTACCTTTACATCGTGCGGAATCAAGTCCGGGAGCAGCGAGTCGAACGGGGCATGTCACAGGCCGACCTAGCAGCGGCCCTCGGCGTCTCTCGTCAGACGGTGATCTCGATCGAAACCGGTCGATACTTGCCGTCCCTGCCGCTCGCATTTCTGATCGCACGATTCTTTGCCATGCCGGTCGAGAACATGTTCGGCCCGGAAGAGGAGGTAAGCGAATGACTCGTAGGAAGCACCCCCGTTTCTTAGTTCCAGTTTCGATTGGCCTTATGGGTACGGCGCTTGCGGTCGCCGTAGCCGTTAGTCGGGGATGGAGTGCTGCGATCGGAGTTGAGGTGGCCGTATTCTTGATCGCTGCCTATCTCTACCTACTGGGTGGCAACGACAGCGATGCGGGGGCTGTGATTGGTAACCGGGCCGACGAGCGACAAAAACTCGTTCGGTTGAAGGCCCAATCATTGGCCATGACGGTCATGTATTTGGCTGCCCTGATAGCCTGGGCCGTTGCGATCGCGCTAAAGGGCCTCTATTGGCCGTTTGATCTTATTTTCTCCTGTGGCGGCATCACCTTCCTGATTGGCTTGCAGATCTATGGGGTACGCGCGGACAGTCCAATAGGGTCGACTGATGCGCTGCAGGATCGTTCCGGAGATCCTCACAACTCGATCAGCCGGTAGCTGCTTGGGTCTGCTGGGATCTGTCAGCTGACGGCATTCCAAGGTGATGGTCGGGGAGACAGGACTCGAACCTGCGACCCCCAGTCCCCCAGACTGGTGCGCTAACCACCTGCGCTACTCCCCGCGACCGATGGTTCAGCATATCAGGGGGTAGAATTGCTAACTGGATATGCCCTGGGTTCGTCACTGCGGCAACTGCGACCGTGAGTTTCCGATCTACCGGTTGGCCGCGGTGTTACTGGACGGGGAATTGACGTCGCTCTGCCCGGGCTGCATGCAGAGTCAGCACGATCGTATTTCGGTCCCATATGCGCCGCAGACCCCCGGGGCCACCCAGACCAGCACCTCACGCACCTCCTGGTGAGTCGAGCCCCGTTCCGGGAGCGACTGGAAGGGGTCGTATCGACCAAGGGTGCGGAACTCTGTATCGGCCTGGACCCCGATCCCACGAAGATCCCGTCGAGTCTGGGCCGCGGGATCGAATCTGTCCGTCGCCACACTCTCGAGATCATGGAGGCGACGGCCCCATACGCGGCTGCTTACAAGCCGAACCTGGCCTTCTTCGAGCGCCTAGGGCCGCCCGGCTTCGAACTCCTCATCGAGTTGGTCAAGGCTGCTGGAGAGCATGCCCTCGTCATCGCTGATGCGAAGCGGGGGGATATCGGCAACACTGCGGCTGCCTACGCGGAGGCGATGTTCGAGGTGATCGGGGCAGATGCCTGTACGGTCAACGGATATCTCGGCCATGACTCTCTTCTGCCTTTCCTAGAGAGCCCTGACCGGTTCGCCTTCATTGTCTGCCGCACTAGCAATCCGGGTGCGGCGGATATTCAGGACCTGATCCTCAAAGACGGGGGAGAGCCGCTGTATCTCCACTTGGCCCGTCGTGCTGCCGAGTGGAACACCAATGGCACGGTCGGTCTGGTGACCGGGGCCACCTGGCCAGCGGAGATCTCTCGAATCCGACACGTCGCCCCTGACCTCCCACTTCTTCTGCCGGGAGTTGGTAGTCAGGGGGCGGACTTAGTCGAGGCGGTCACGGCGGCCCGGGGTACCGACGGTCAGGGACGCTTCCTTGTGAGCTCGTCCCGGGCTATTTCCCAGGCCTCAACCGGAGACGACTTCGGTGAGGCGGCCGCCGACGCCGCACGGGAACTGCGCGATCAGCTAAGAGCGGCGGTAACCGCAGGGGTGCAGGCGCGCTAGTCGACCGTCGAGGCGAGGAGTAGCCTGGGAACATGGGCCACGGGCGCGGTGGGGCCGGATATTTGGCCCTCCCGATGGCGCTCTGTTTGGTTGCCCTGGCTGGATGCGGGGGAGCAGCCCGCCCGACCACGACTCCCACGCGGTCGTCGCCGCACCCATCATCCAGCGCGACTCCGGCCCCGACGGCGATCACGGTGATTGCGCCACTCGGGGTGAACCTTCGGACCGGGCCGGCAACGTCCGCCTCGGTGGTGGGAGTGGTGTCGCAGGGGGTATCCCTGCCGTATATTTCGTACACCTCAACCAATGGCGGATGGTGGGAAGTGCGCGGGTCGAGTCAGAACGGCTGGATCACTGGAGATCCCCAGTACACCTCAACCCTTACCTTCCAGACCTTCTCGTCCGCGGGAGCCGGGGGGGCGCCCTGGTCGGTGATGTACCCTGAAGGCTGGACCTTCGCTCAAGAGAGTTCGGGACCGGTCCAGTTTTCTGGTCCCGCCGGAGCGTCAATCACCTTCACAACCGCCACCACCACGGCCCAGCTCCCATCCGCAGCATCGCCAGGCCAGACTCAGAGCGGCGTGGGCTCCGTCGAGGTGTATGGGGTCACGGCACCGCTGGTTACGTACGCCAATACCACCAAGTACGAGGCGTCGATCGAGTTACAAGCACAACCCGCTCTGGCCTTTCTGATCCAGGCTCAGCTACCGCTCAAGGGTGGAGCCGCGACTCTAAATCTTTTCTTGGAGACGGTCTTCTTTGCGGTGCCGGCTACTCCGTCGCCCTGACCGGCCGAGGCTTCTCGAGACGCTCGGCCAGCTCGTGATATGCCGCTACTCGAGCCGCGTCCACCACCTTGGTGTACCCCTGCATGGTGTTGAGATTGGCATGACCCAGCACCTCCTGGACCAAGCGAACATTGCCCGTGATGGTCAACAGCTCGGTAGCGGTGGTGTGCCGCAATACATGAGGGGATTTGAGACCCTCCACCCCGGTCTCCAGTCGCACGCGACGCAGGATGTGGCGGGCGCCCGCGCTGGTTAACTGCCGCTTGCCGCGCGCCGTCGACGAGCGATCGTAGTTGAGGAAGAGCCACGGTTCCCGGTCATGGCGCGCGTCGAGGTAAGTCCGGATCGCCTGGTAGGCCTGGGGAGTGAGGTGGACCACTCGCTCCTTGGATCCCTTGCCCCTAACCACGAGACGTCCCTCGGTGCTGATCTGGGCCCGCTTGACTGAAAGCGCCTCGGAGATTCGACATCCCGTACTGATCAGGAAGTGGAGGAGTGCGCCATCCCGAAGCCCAGGCTCCTGACTACCATGATCGAAGGTGAGCACCAG
>PKXR01000248.1:1361-2726 GCA_003133485.1 Candidatus Dormiibacterota bacterium | reverse complement strand
CAGTTCGGCCTGGCCACCATGTGCATAGGGGTGGGGCAGGGAATCGCGGTGGTGGTCGAAAACCTCCGCTGATCCCGGTCTGCCGCGTCGCTCAATCCGGGAAATTCACCGCACGGTTGAAGGAGAGGTAGCGAATGTCCAAGGTCGACGAGATCGCGCACGAATACCTGATCCGGAACTCCGAACTGGACCCCAATTCCGCTTCCAGCCGGGGCACCTTGGGCCACGACTCTGATCTAACCGACTACTCGCCCACNNTGGACGAGCTGGCGCCTGAGTCGGAGCGCGACAGGCTAGCCGCAGAGGTGATGCGCGACCGGCTGGAGATCGAAGTTGACGTGCACGACTCCGGTGACTGGATGCGAGCACTCAGTGTCTTCGGCCCGATGACGGTCACCAGCCGCGTCTTCGACCTGATGCCCCAGGATGACGATCAGGACTGGGAGGTGATCGCCGCGCGTATGGAGAAGGTGCCGGGCGGTCTTTTGGGGATCCAGGAGACTCTCGAGCTGGGCGCCAGCCAGCGCGTGGTCTCCGCGCGCCACCAGACGGTGGTCAATGCTCGCCGGGCTCGAGCCTGGGCAGGCACCGCTTCAACCCCGGGCTTCTTCCGGGGACTTGCCGCCAGCTACCGGGGGCCGAGTCAGCAGCTCCGGTCTCGGCTGGGCCGGGCCGCCGAGGCCGCCGACNNGTCCAGACTTATCAATGGGGTTGGGAAGAACTGGCCAGGATCAACGTCGAGTTGGCGCTCACCGCGGTCAGGATCCTGCCGGGCGGCACGCTCGCCGAGGCGATCCAACTGCTGGAGACCGATCCGGCGCGGGCGATCGAGGGCGAAGAGAACTTTCTCCGCTGGAATCAGGAGTTCCTGGACCAGACGATGGCGGCGCTCCACGGCGTCCACTTCGATATCCCTGAGCCGGTCCAGCGGGTGGAGGCGATGCTCGCGCCCGCTGGGGGGAGTCCCGCGATGTACTACACCCCTCCCGCTGAGGACTTTAGCCGACCCGGGCGCACCTGGTATCCGACCTTGGGCCGGACCCACTTTCCCCTCTGGACTGAGATCGCGACCGCCTACCACGAAGGGGTACCCGGCCATCACCTGCAGCTGGGGCAGGTCTGCTGGCTGAGCGATCGGCTCAACCCCTTCCAGGGTCTGCTGGGAATGATTTCCGGCCACGCCGAGGGCTGGGCCCTCTANNTGGTGGTGGACATCGGGCTCCACTTGGGGCTGGAGCTTCCCCAGGAACAGCGGTTCCATCCCGGTGAGGTATGGTCCCGGGAACTGGCGGTGGAGTTCATGGTCCAGAGTTCCGGCCGAGCCCTGGAATTCTGCACCGGTGAGGTGGACCGCTACTTGGGGAT
>PKXR01000248.1:0-1277 GCA_003133485.1 Candidatus Dormiibacterota bacterium | reverse complement strand
TGTTTGGTGCAGACTGAGGCGGCCATGGAAGTGCCTCGGATCGAGAACCTGATGCTCGCCAATCACGTCGAGGCGGTCAACGGGATGCTCTACATCTCCGGCGGCGGCTGGACTGACCACTGGCGCCAAGCGACCACCCCCAACGGCCAGCCGGTCGTGAGCCAAATTGGCGTTGCGGTGACAGTGGTCGTGCCCTGGACCGCCAGTGGCAACCCGTATCGGCTTCAGCTCAGCATCGACGACTCAGTCGGGGTCCAGATCGCGAGCGTTGGCACCCAGCTCAACTCGTCCAGGCCTCCGGGCCTACCCACGGGCGCCGACCTCCGTACCGTGCTGGCCCTGACCCTGAACGTGGTCTTTCCCAAATCGGGGGAGTACCAGGTGGTAGCCACCCTGGCTGACCAGCCACCTCGAGTAGTGGACTTCCGGGTCCACGACGTGATCCCTCCGTCCCCGACTCAGCCGACAGTCAACTAGTCGCTCCCCGGCACCAGGGAAGACCCGGAAGCTTGTCGGACGGAGAGTGCCAACTGGTTGACCGGCCACCAGCGGGCGGCGAGGGCGGTTGGCGAACGGAGGTGGCCCGATCCCAGTCCCGGCAGGAACCACCTCGGTTCCTGCCGGGTCGTGATTCAGACTTCCTGGCTGGCGTATCCGGGCTCGACCGCCAGGGCGGGCTCAGCGGAGCTATACACCTCGCCGGTCACCTCGACCCGAGGTTCTCCGACGGGACCGGCGTGAGGGCGGCCGAAGATCGCGAAGATCGAACCTGCGACTACGAAACTCACCAGGTAGGAGACGTCGCCCAGCTGGGGGTGAGCGGAGGGGATGGGGCCGACGTACCAGGACTGATTCATGAAGGGAATTGACACCGCCAGGCCGACCGCCCACGCGATGGTCCCCACTCTGACCGTTGAACTCTGATCGTAGAGGGCGCGGAGCTCGTACGAGCCGCGGTGCTTGAAGAACCAGTCGACCAGNNACCACGGCGACCCACGGGCCGATCCAGTACGACAGCAGAAGCAGGAAGTCGCTGTACTGGCTGGCGGCTTGGTTGGCGTTGCTGCCTCCGGTGGCCAGCAAGCCCCCCAGCACGCCGACCACGATGGCCGCCTGCCAACGCCGAAAGCGGAAGCGCACCGCCGCTCCCACAACCAGTGCCACCAGGATGGTCGCTCCCGCCACGATTGGCGTCGCGACCAGAGGTTCCTTATCGGCAGTGAGAGTCGAGTTGGCCACGATCAGGACCCCCGGCGTGACCCCCCCGAAAATCACGG
>PKXR01000046.1 GCA_003133485.1 Candidatus Dormiibacterota bacterium | reverse complement strand
CCATGCCGCCCATGCCCATGCCACCCATGCCGAGTCCGAAATAGGGCAACGAGAGCATCTGCCCCTGGCCGTAGCCCCACTGGCCGCGCGCTCCGGGCAAAAACCGTGTCTCTTCAGCCTCCTCGAGGGCATCGAACTCCGCCACGGTGCAGTGCAGCTGAACCTCCTTATCCGTCGAGTCGACGAGATCGATGGGCACCAAGCGCCCGGTCCCATCCCCATGCCTCGGCTCGACTACGAGATGGGTGAGAACGCGGGCGACGGGATCAACGACCACGCGCCGTAGGTCGCCGCAGACGCCGTCGCTACACGCGACTTCGCTTCCAATTGTGACCTCCGTGGCTTCACTCATCAGGCTTGCCTCTCCTCTGTTAGCTCGCGCATGTTCGCTATCGTAGATCCGACCCTCTGGCATCAGGTCGCCCAGCTTCCCCGGATGTCTGCAGCGGTCCGAGACCGGATCCTGCCGGTTGGCCCCTCACCCGGCGGCCCCAAGCTCGAGGCAGCGAGGCAAGGTCGAGACGTTGGTGCCTGTTCCGAACGGCAGTCGACCATAATCACGGCCACAAAATCACGAATCAGGACTGGGCAAATCGTCTCGCGTCTGCCCTTTACTGATCCGGTCCGTTCAAGGGAGAATTAGTCTGCGCCTAGGCCGAGACGATCTCGAATCTCAAAGGGGAGACCGCGGTTGTAATCTGGTCGATGACTTCCTGCGGGACCTCGAGCTCCTCGAGCGTCGACACCAGATGACCCACGATCGCCTCGAAGGCCGCATCGGTCACGCGACGGCCCGCGTGTGCGTGGCCCATGGCCAGTCCGGTGTAAGAGTCTGGGTCCACCCAGTGCCGCGGTGAAGAATGCTCGCTGGTGGGCCTTCAGCTTGGCCATGTCGGTGTTCGCGTAATACCCACGCACCTCAGGGTCGGCCAGCGCCTTCTCGTACAGGAGCTCCACGGCTGGGCCGATGGCGTCGGGTCCACCGATCTGATCGACGATAGATGCCACGATTGTCTCCTCAGCTTTCGCAGTGGGACTGACCTGTCAGGACTCCAAGTGCCCCTTCTCAGGCCGCCGATCGGATAGTTGCACGATTGAGGTTAGGCCCGCACCGAGTAAGCCGCAGCTTGCTGCCACCACGGCCGAACCCGAAGCACCCTTCTCATTTCCCCCGCCGACGCTCCGGCGGCACACAGCCCAACCCGCCACCGATCCGCTCCCAGTGACCACCAGTTGACTCCGCTACTGGGAGTGATTATCATTACCTCAAGCGTAAGGGTAGACCTGCTCACCGTACGAACTTGAGGAACTCCAGGGTGAACCCCACGACATCGCGCGCTCGGGGCAGGTCGAGAATCGTCTTGACCGGCACAGTCGCCGCACTTCTCCTTGGGGGCGGGATCAACCCGGGGATCCTGCTCGGGTCGGCCGCAGGCCCTGGCCCGATCGTGGCAGTGGGCGCCGAGAACGAATACGCCAATGTGATCGGCCAGATCGGGGGCAAGTACGTAGATGTCACCGCGATCATGAGCAACCCCAATACCGACCCTCACACCTTCGAGGCCAGTCCAGCAGTTGCCGAAGTTGTCGGACGCGCCAAGCTAGTGGTCCAGAACGGACTGGGCTATGACTCTTTCATGAACAAGATCGAGGCAGCCTCACCGGACCCCGGGCGTAAGGTGATCGAGGTCCAGAATATCCTTGGGCTCCCTGATAGCACCCGAAACCCGCATCTCTGGTACAAGCCGAGCACCATGCCCGCGGTAGCCAAGGCAGTAGCCAACGACCTGGCCAGTCTCGACATTGCGCACGCTTCCTTCTTCCGGTCCCGGGAGGCCACCTTCATCCGGTCGCTCACGCCCTGGGACAAAGCCATCGCCGAGGTCAAAGCCGATTTCCCCCATGTGCCGGTCGCGACCACGGAGCCTGTCGGCGACTACATGCTCCAGGCGGCCGGCAGCGACAACCGAACCCCCTGGGCGCTCCAAGCCGACATCATGAACGGAGTCGACCCGTCGCCTCAGGACGTGAGCCTGCAGGACGCCTTGTTCACCGGGCACCGCGTCAGGGTGTTCCTCTACAACCAGCAGGTGACCGACTCGCTGACCGCCTCCTTTNNCTCCTGCGGGCACTTCAGCACCATCGGTCCACCTCGCGGCTTTCATACGGTTGACGACCAATCTCGGCGAAGAAGACGAGGTCCTCCGACTCGACGCCATCTCAGTCTGGCTGGGAGGCCGCCAGGTCCTGGACCAGGTCAGCTTCAGCCTCCGCGGCGGCGATGTCACCGGGCTGATCGGATCCAACGGGGCAGGGAAGACCACCATCTTCCGGGTGATCTTGGGCCTGCAGTCTTCTAGCTCCGGTACGGTGTGGGTGGCCAGCCACTCTGGAGAAGGCGCCAGGCCGCAGATCGGTTACGTCCCCCAGAACGTGCCCCTCGATCCCGACATGCCGCTGCGGGCTCGAGACGTGGTCGCCCTGGGCCTCGACGGCCATCGCTTAGGGGTGGCACTACCATCTCGCCGCCGCCGAGAGCTGGTGGACGAAATGCTGCGAGCGGTGGACGCCGAGCGCTTCGCGGACTCGCGCGTTGGCCGGCTCTCCGGAGGGGAACAGCGCAGGGTACTGATCGCCCACGCGCTGATCAGCCAGCCCCGTCTTCTGCTCCTGGACGAGCCCCTGATCAACCTCGATATCCGCAGTGAGCAGGAGGTAGTAGAGCTCCTGGCCCGAGTCGCCCGGGAGCAGCGGATCGCGGTACTTATCTCCGCCCATGACATGAACCCACTGATCCCGGTGATGAACCGAATCGTGTACCTGGCGGCCGGTCGAGCCGCCAGCGGGACCACCGACGAAGTGGTTCGGACCGAGGTCCTGAGCCAGCTCTACGGACACCAAGTGGATGTCATCCGGGTGCGCGGCCGGGTCCTGGTGGTATCGGGTCCGGAAGCGGAGTTGGCGGCAGACGCCGAACACGCCCACGCGGTAGCCGACCCGGGCCTGGTCCGGGGCGGAGCGTAGATAGCAATGGGATCGATCTTCGGCCCGGGGTTCTTCCAGAGCTCGCCGGTCGAAGTGGCGCTGCTGGTAGGAACTCTGGTGGCGATCGTCTCCGGAGTGGTCGGGGTCTTCACGGTGATCAGAGGACAGTCCTTCGCGGGGCACTCCCTGGCCGACCTCGGCGCCACCGGCGGCTCGGGAGCCTTCCTCCTGGGCATTAACCAGCTCTTTGGTTTCGTGGCGATCGCTGCCGTCGCCGCCGGGGCGATTGAATTGATCGGACTGCGGCGTCCCCGCGGCCGAGACTTGGCCACCGGAATCGTGCTCGGCGCTGGTCTGGGGCTGGCGGCTCTCTTCCTCTACTTGGACACGACCTTCAGCAACACCACGGGGGCGTCGGTCACCATCCTCTTCGGGTCGATCTTCGCCATCGACGGCAGCCTGGTCCCGGTGATCGCACTACTCAGCGCGCTCTCGCTGGCGGTAACCGTCACGCTCTACCGGCCGCTTCTACTTAGTTCGCTGAGCCAGGACATGGCGGCGGCGCGCGGATTGCCGGTGCGCCTGATTGGAGTCGCGTACCTCGCGGCCCTGGCACTGGCGGTCTCTCTCTCAGCCATGACAATCGGAGCAGTCCTCAGCACCGCCTTGCTGATCGGACCGGCCGCCGCCGCCCTGCGAATCACCCGGCGGCCGGGACTGGCCATCTGTCTGGCCTCGATGATCGGGACGGTCGCCATCTGGGTTAGCGTCCTGCTGGCCTACGACAGCTACTACTGGCCCCCGGTAGGAAGGGGGTGGCCAGTGAGCTTCTTCGTGGTGACCCTCATCTTTCTCTTCTATCTGCTTACCCAGCTGCCAGTTCCGAGTTGGGTCTCCCGGCGCCGGTCCGGCAGCGCATGGCTGGTCGGGTAACCAGGGGACCAATGTGAATAGCTGGCCCAGTACCGCTGACGCCCTCAAGGTCGACTGGGAGGTTCGATGTTCTCTGGGTTCATGACCAACACCTGGGCGGCAGCTACGGTGGTGGCCGTCGTCGCCGGGGTAGTCGGCTTCTTCACCGTCTTGAGGGGAGCCGCCTTCATCGCTCACGCCGTACCTAATGGCGCCTTCGCGGGGGCCGCGGCGGCGAGTCTGCTGGGACTCGACCCAATTCTGGGACTGGCGGTATTCGCAGTCGGAGGTGCGCTGGGCATAAGTTGGCTGGGTCGGCGTGGCCGCAGCGACGTGGTGACCGCGTTGGCACTGGTGATGATGCTGGGAATGGGCGCTCTCTTCCTCAGCATGAGCCAGGAGTACTCGTCACAGATCTTCGCGCTGCTCTTCGGCGAGATTGTGGGCGTGAGCAAATCCGAGCTGGTACCGATTCTTCTCCTCGGAGCGGTTTGCGTGGCCGCGATCCTGCTCCGGTTCAGACCTCTAACTTTGAGCTCGGTGATGCCTGAGGTGGCTGAGGCGCGAGGGATTTCAGCCGGCCGGGCGGAGATCTACTTCCTCGTGGTGCTGGCCCTGGCGACCAGCATGACCGTGCCCATCGTGGGAGCGTTTCTGATGTTCAGCCTCGTGGTCGCGCCCGCGGGAGCGGCGCGCTCGCTCACCGCCGAGCCGATCGCCGCCATGGCCCTCTCAGTTGGAATCGCCCTGCTCGTAGTTTGGACTGCGATTGCCCTCTCTTATATCTCCGATTGGCCGATCGGCTTCTTTGTTGGGACGCTCGGAGCGGTCGCCTTCGGGCTGGCCCGAGCCTGGACGAGTTACCGGCAACGAAGGCCGGTCAGGGTGCGGCTCTCCGCCGAGCCGGTCCCCTGATCTGAGGCAGCAGTTGGCCCAACGACGACCCCCCGCCCGCAAACACTGGTTGATATCTTGGCCGTGCCGAAGGAAGAACAAGTGAATCTCTCACCCGCGATCCACGATGCCGTAGGGGTCCGGNNCAGAGCAGCGCCTACCGCAACATCACCACGCTCATGGACGTTGGGGTGGTCCGGCGATTGCCTGGAACCGACGACCACGGGCGCTATGAGCTGGATGAGGAGCTCTCCGGACATCACCACCATCTGGTCTGCAGCCACTGCGGCAGGGTCGACGATGTGCCGGCGTCTGCTCGCCTAGAGCGAGCATTGACGGAGGCGGCGCGAGCTGTGACCGACAAGCAGGGATACCAGGTCATCGAGCACCGCTTCGACCAACTCGGACTGTGCCCCGACTGCCGCCAAGCCTAATTCACCAAATCTCCTCACACTCTCCGGCCGTGACGGCGCCACGATCGCTGTACATCGGACTCCAAGCCGGCACCAGCGCGTCTGAAGGATCCGCCAGCAGCTAGCGACTATCCCTGAGCACCCCTCTTTTCCGCTTCTCGCATGGGACCTCATCAGGTCGCGCTTGCTATATGCCCCCTAGGTTATGTAACCTTCTGGTTATGGCCTCACTGACAGCGACGCAACTGGACCGGACCTTCGCTGCCTNNAGGTGCTCGAGCTCGCCGGCCTGGTCGATCGCGGGCGCGATGCCCAGTGGCGACCTTGCGCCCTGCGGGCGGCCCCGCTCAAGCAGGTCGCCGATTGGGTGGATGACTACCGGCAGTTCTGGGAGCAACGACTCGCGCGACTGGAAGACTACCTTCGCCAAATCCAAGAGGAGGAGAGTGTCGATGAATGACGCCGACGCCCGCAGAGTTGTCACGATCACCCGAACATTTGATGCCCCACGNNTGGACCGAGGCCGAGCGCCTCGCTCAGTGGTGGGGACCGGATGACTTCTCGATTTCGTTGGCAGAGTCGGACCCCCGAATAGGCGGATCCCTAAAACTCGTAATGCGCGGGCCGGACGGGATCGACTTCCCCATGACCGCGTCTTACCGGGAGATCGTGCCGCCGGAGCTGCTGGTGGTCGAGTCGACGGCGCTCGGACCAGACGGCCAAAAACTCCTCGAGGCGAAGCACACGGTCACTTTCACCGAGCGTGAGGGAAGAACCGAGATCACCCTGCACGCCGAGGCGAACGCGCTAGTTCCCGAAGCCATTGCGATGCTCGGCGGGATGCACGCGGGCTGGAACCAGAGCCTGCAATGTCTCGATGACGTGCTCACCGGAACCGTCGACCGTCAGCTGGTGGTGACTCGCTTACTTCCAGCGCTCCCATCTCGAGTCTTCGAGTTGTGGACCAGTCGCGAGCACGTGGCACAGTGGCGGGGCCCGACGGGTTTTACCATCAGCCAGGACGAGATGGACGTGCGCCCGGGCGGTACGTGGCGTTTCACCATGCACGGACCTGACGGGGTGGACTATCCCAACACCATCATTTATGACGTTATCAATCCGCCGGAGCGCTTGGTATACACCCACCTGGCCCCGCGCTTCCAGACGACCGTCACCTTCGACGAAATGATGGGCATGACCGCGGTCACGATGCGCCTCGTTTTCGCGAGCACACGGGAGCGAGACGTCGCGGTCGAGACGTTCCACGCCAAGGAAGGTGGCGAGCAGACGCTTGACCGGCTAGTTGAGCTGGTCCAGACAGAAGCCTCGGCCGCCGCCTAGAGTGACCCCGAATTTCGCACAAGACGCGAGGCGATGCTGGGGCATTCCGTCAGCCTTATCAGGCCGGACCGTCGCCGGTCGCGGCTGGAACTCAAAGCTGCGGCCTCGCTTGAGCCGGCAGCCAGCGCTCGGGTCCGGCTGTCGCGCCAAGGGTTGGTCACTCACGACAGGGCCCGCGTGCGAGCCCAGCGCCTCGGTGAGGTCTAGCAGTTGCAGTTGAGCGATGACGGCCCCTCGCAGGCCACCTATCTCCTGTAGGCTGGCAGTTGACGAGCCCCCAGGTCAACCCTATCTGCCGTGGACTCGTGGAACAGTGATCCAGCCATAGTGCATCGGTCGAAGCGGCAGGCGCGCAGATCGACCCCGTGCAAGTCAGTTCCGTCCAATTCGCAGTTGACGACGAGGACCTCGAGTGGGACAGCAGTCGAAAGCCCGAGAGCGACAGCTTGCGACTCCAGAATTGGATCTCAAGCAGGGCGGATGCATACACATCGAAGCCCGTCGTCTGGCACTCTTGAAACGTCACGCTGGTGAGTGCGGACGCGCTCCAGCGTTCATTGGCCAGTTCGCAGTAAAAAAATTACATCACCTAAGGAAGCTCGGAGATACCGGGATTCGCTCAGGTCGGTTCAGGTAATTCTGGCTCCATCGACCAGGAGGGATCCCACCGAACGAGGCAGGGCGGCACCGTGCGAAGAGGCACTCCTTACTTCGCCGTTGAACTAGTCGGCCTCCGGGGCGGTCACCTCCTCCGGCACAGGTGGCGCGAACACCCCGCTGCTCCGGGCTTCGTGATGCTTGGACGGGTTTCCGCAGCACCGGAATTCAGGGCTCGGAGACGAGCTGTTCCGTGCCCCGGAGTACCACCAGGTTGTCCGGCCTCCACGCTGGCTGTCAGTCTCCCGGCTCGCTTTGAAACGCCCGAACTTCGACCGGGAGGGTACAGGCCCTCGTGGCTTTTCGGCCCCACTCGAGCGCAGTGTCTAAATCAGCCGCTTGGATGATCCAGCAGCCTCCGATGGGCTCCTTGCCTTCGGCAAAAGGTCCTCCAGTGGTAAGCACCTCAGCGTCCTGGAGGCGAACGACCGTCGCCGTGCTCGACGGCTCTAGGCCGCCGGCGAAGACCCAGGNNCCTGAGCTCCTCATTCAGAGCGCTGACCTTTCGCATCGCCTCGTCCAGGATCGCAGCTGCGGGCCTTGCTCCTTCCGAGTGGAAGATGCTCAGCAGGTACTGCTTCATCGGGAATCCTCCTTGACCCTCACGCCGGCTACCGAGCCCGGCACTTCACGATCGAAATCCAACTTCACCGCTGAAGAAACGGCACAAATAGGTGTGGCTCCACGTTCGAGAACCGCGCCTGACGCGGGCTCGCGGTACCGCTCCCCGCTCAGATTCCCGGGAATGGTTCAGTCAGTGACTTCAGCACCCACACTCCCCCGGCTTCCCGAAGCTGCCCTACGCTGTAGTGGCCAGTAGCGACCCCGATCGCAGTCCCGCCCGCCTGTGTGGTCGCACCCATGTCCCTCGGCGTGTCCCCCACCACCATCACCTCCTCGCGGCTCAAATCGCTCCCATGCAGGCGGCCGGCCTTGCCGATGGCTAACCGGGTGAGCTCAGCGCGGTCGGGAGAATCGGAGCCGTAGGCCCCGAAGATGAAGAACCGGTTGAGATTGCCGGGCATCATCTTGGTTCTGGCGGCGCCTTCCATGGCTCCTGAGACGACGCCGAGGATCACCCCTGCCTCACTCAGGCGGGTGAGTGTCTCCTCGACCCCCTCGAAAACTCGGTAGTCCTTGGACTGCCAGATGTCTTCGGACAAGTGAAGCAGGTACTGAGCATAGACGGCGACCATCTCACTTGGGCTCGGCTTGCGCCCCAGCACCGCCTCGAAAGTCTCCGTGCCGACCTCCGGGTCGGTCTCCCCGGCCGAGGTGTGTTTGCCGATGTCGGCCTCGACTCCGTACAGCTTGTCGAAGGCGTAGGCCCAGCTACGCGCTCCAGCGCCTCCCGTGTGAACCAGGGTCTCGTCGATGTCAAAGAGCACCGCCCGCGGTGTGGTCACTCGAACCCGTTCCCGAAGGCGCCGCAAGTCTCCCCCATCACTTGCTGGCAGCCTTCTCATCGTGGCCGCCGAATTGCTTCCGCATGGCGGAGAGCGCTTGGTTGGCGAACTCGTCGAGTCCACGCGATGAAAATCGGGAGTAGAGAGCGGCTGTCAGCACTGGAGTCGGGACTCCCTCGTCAATTGCCGCAATCGACGTCCACCGGCCCTCCCCTGAATCCGACACTCGACCCTGGAAGCCCGAGAGATCCGGTGACTCCTGCAAGGCGATCGCGGTGAGGTCCAGCAGCCAAGATTCAACCACGCTGCCACGACGCCAGAGCTCGGCCACCGCGGTGGTGTCGATATTGAATTGGTAGAACTCCGGCTCCTCCAAGGGCGCGGTCTCGGCATCCGATTTCTGCTGGTGGGCGCCAGCGTCGGCGTTGTGGAGGATGTTCAGACCCTCCGCTAGGGCGGCCATCATTCCGTACTCGATCCCGTTGTGCACCATCTTCACGTAGTGCCCNNGGCCCGCAGTGCAGATAGCCCTGCTCACTCGGACCTGGAGTTCCCGTGCGTCCCGGCGTTCGACGGGCGGCATCGACCCCCGGGGCCAGCGTCGCAAAGATCGGCTGGAGCTGACGATACGCCTGAGCTTCGCCCCCGATCATTAGGCAGAACCCCCGCTCCAGCCCAAAGACCCCGC
>PKXR01000037.1 GCA_003133485.1 Candidatus Dormiibacterota bacterium | reverse complement strand
CGGGACCAACAGATGTGGCAGTCCCGAGAAGTTGCTGAGCTCCACCCGCTTGGGGTCAACCAAGATGAGCCGGAGGTCGCGGGGAGTGGACTGCAGTAGGAGCCCGGCCAGCACCGCATTGATGCAGACGCTCTTGCCAGAGCCAGTGGTGCCGGCAATTAGCAGGTGCGGCATACCGGCCAGATCACCCAGGACCGGATGGCCGCTCACATCGGCGCCGAGAGCTACGGCCAACTTGCTCTTGACGCCGTTGAAGGTCGGCGCCTGGACGACCTCCTTGAGGGTCACCAGCTGGGCTGCCTTGTTGGGCACCTCGATCCCGATTGCTGACTTGCCAGGGATTGGCGCCTGGATCCGGATGGGCGCAGCCAGGGCCATCGAGAGGTCCGGTTGGTAGGCCAGGACTTTGCGGACCGGGACGCCCGGTGCTGGCTGGAGCTCGTACTGGGTCACGGTCGGTCCAGCATTCACCCCCATCACCTTGCACTTCACCCCGAAATTGCCGAGGGTGGATTCGATGGTGCGGATCCGGCTGCGGATCTCGTCTCGAAGCCGCTCGCGCTTGCCGCTGGCGGAGTCGAGCAGATCAACGCNNGCTCCTCGTCAAACTCCTCCGAGCGGTCCACCGCCACCGACGCAACAGCGGCCGTGACCGGGGTTCCGCCGACCTCCAGCCCTTCCGCGGTCGCCTCCGAGGCGATGGGGTGCAGGCCCTCCTCGTCCAGCCCTTCGAAGATGCGCTGAAACGCCTCGGGGGCCGGCTCGTCGTCACCTAAGCTCGGGTCCTCAGTTTCCGGTAGCGCCGGCAGCACCCCCCCCAGCTGGGCCCGCGGCGGCGCCGTCGGGAAGGACGAAGGCCGGGCGCTGGTTCGCCCCGAGTCCGTTGGAGAAAAGGCTCGGGAGGCGGCGTCTCCCATCCGCGATAGCGCGAGCGCCGAAAGTCGGGATGGGTAGATCTCCAATCCCACTATCAGGCCCGCTAGCGCCACCCCGGCAAGCGCTACCANNCTACCAAGGTCGCTGGCGTACCTACCCAGGAAGCTAAACGGGGACCGATCGCCCCGCCCAGCGCACCGCCGCTGCCGGCGTGCACAGTTGCGGCCATCGCGATCGCGGCTAGCGCCGAGACGGCCAGGGCAGTCAGCACCTGGCCCCCGCTCCGCTCCGAAGTCCGGGAGGCCAGAAGCCCGACCCCACCCACCACCAGAGCCGCCCCGATGATCCAACCCCCCACCCCGACTGCGGAAGCGATGCCCCGGCCGAAGTCAAAGGCAACCTTGGCCTGGGGGAAGGCCAGCAGGATCATCCAGATGAGTCCCACCGCGACCGCGGCGATCCCGGCCAGCTCTCGTTGCTGGGTGGACTTTAGGCGCAGCACTGGACCGGCTTGGCGGCTACCCCTCCTGGTCGACGGTCGACGTCGAGGACTTGCCGCCCGCGGTCTCGGCGCCCGGCGCCGCTTCGTTTTCGCCATCTATAAGGGCGTTGACATGGGTGGGATTGGATGGATCGGAAGCGGTATTGCCACCCGCTCGCCGCAGTCTAGCAGCGGGCCCGCACATCCGCTCGCTCTAGTGAGAACGGGTCAGTCGCCACCACAATCCAGGATTGGCCAGTCTTCTGGCCACGGCCACGGGTTCTCGGGAGCTGAAATCACCCGGTGTCTTGACCGTGAGGGACCCGACTTCCTCGCCCCGTCCAAGTGGCGCCCGCAGCCGTCGAAACCGCAGGCGCAAGTCCAGCCGCGCTCCCGACACCCCGATCAGCTGGATCCGGCGGGCCGCCCGCACGGTGATGCGCCGAGCCCAGTTCGAGGTCACCTGTCCGACCGTGGTTCCTCCCACCGGTAGCCGCACGGGGTGCAGCTCCGCTTCAACTGCGACAAGGAGCGCGGCCGCCTCCCGCCCCGCGGCCACCAGACTGGATTGAGGGCCGCCTGGCTGCCCAAGCACTGCGCCTACCAGCTGCACCTGGCGCCCGTCGACACTCTCTTTGGCGGCGAAGACCAGGCAGCCCAACGAGTTCGCGGTCCACCCTGTCTTCACGCCGATCACCCCGTCCTGGCCCAGAATTGGGTTGTAGTTGTAGATCGTTCCAGCGACCGGCAGAATGGCCATCGGCGTCGCCACGATCGAGGCGAAGGCCGGATTGCGCATGGCCACGGTGGCGAGGGCCACCAGGTCGCGCGCAGAACTGACGCTGCCGGGTTCCAGTCCGCTACTGTCGGTGAAGTGGGTGTGATCGAGATGAAGGAAAGTCGCCAGCTGGTCCATCTGCACGACGAAGTCCGCTTCTGAGCCTGCCTGCCAGTTGGCCAGTAGGACGGCCAGGTTGTCACCCGACGGCAGCAGCAGCCCTTCCAGAACCTGGAGTTCGGTAAGTGTCTCCCCGGCCTCCACCTTCACCACTGAGTCACCCGCAGCCAGCTCGCTCTGGTAGAGCTCAAAGTCGGTCGCCGAGACGGTGATCACCGGCCCTGGCATTCGGACTCGGAGTGGGTGGGCTCTCAGGATCACTAGGGCGGTCATAATCTTGGTGACGCTAGCGATCGGTACCGACGTCTCACTTCCAGTCGAGCCGAGCCAGCCGAAACCCGATAAGTACAGGGCAGCCTGACCCTCCTCGGGCCATGGCAGCGAGCCAGCCCGCCCCGGGACTCTGTAGGAGCTGGGGAGCTCACCATGGACGGTTGGCGCCGGGACTGTACGTTCCAGCTGGAAGGCGGCGCCGACTCCCAGCGCCAGCACCACTGCGACAGCGCCACCCAATAGCAGACGCCGCGCCTGGGCGCTCACCCAGCCCTCAGATGAGGCTTACGACGGCTACCACCCGTGGCCGCCAGGCGCTGCCCTCCGCCAGATGTTCTTCCATCGTCAATCCCACCATCCGGCGCACCTCCCCGGCATCGTGAAACTCTCGACGGTGTCTGACGGCCTGGCGGACCTTCTCTCGACCCTCGCCGATGAGACGGCGCTCGTCTCCTGTCGCCTCGCCAACCACCACCGTCTCGGGCCCTGCCACCAACTTCTTAAGGCCCCGATCCATGGTCACCGACACCACCACCAGCTGCCGACTCGGAAGTTTTGGCGACTCTCCGGGCCCAGGGCTCCTGCCTTCCGCGTCGATCGGTATGGCCCCGACGCTCACACTACCGCTAACTCGGAGCTCGCCCTCCGAGACCTCGGCCACCTCCCCGTTCTCCATGATGGCGATCGCCTCTGGAACCAGCCCCACTTCCAGGGCCAGCTGGGCGTGTGCCGCCAGGTGGCGCGGCTCGCCGTGGACGGGGATGAAGTAC
>PKXR01000180.1 GCA_003133485.1 Candidatus Dormiibacterota bacterium | reverse complement strand
TGGGAGCCGGAGTCCGCTCTGGCGCGGGCCCGGGAGCTGGGCGCCGAGGTAGCGGTGAGCCGTTCGCTGGTCTCGGCTGAACACCCGTACTCTCTCTCGCCGGCGACTCTTAGCCGGGCTCCCTCGGGGATGTCGATCGTCTTGCCCTCCCCGAACGGTTCTGCGATCTCGGTGGTCGCTGGTCAGGGACCGGGCGTGGTCCTGGCCGGTTCGCTCCGCAATGCCTTTTCGGTGGCGCGCTTCGCGCGCCGGCAGGGAGCGGTCATCTCGGTGATCGCCGCGGGCGAGCGGTGGCCGGACGGCAGCCTCGATCTGGCGCTTGAGGACCTGATCGGCGCGGGGGCGATCATCGACGGACTACGCCGCCGCCGGCGCTCGCCGGAGGCCACGGCCGCGGCAGCTGTATTCCGCCAGGCGCGCCACCAGGGACTGCGTCAGGTTCTGCGGGAATGTGTCTCCGGACGAGAGCAGCGCAGCCGCGAATACGGCGATGAGTTGGAGTGGGCGGCGGCCATCAACGTATCGGAGCTCGTCCCGGTCCTGCGAGACTGCGCCTTTCAAGCCGCGAGCTGAACGCGGCGCATCCGCCCTTGGGGCCATGATGGTGCGGCTGGATTCAGTCGGGTGCCGCGGTGGTACCGGCGAGGAATGGTGGAGGAGTAACGATGACTGACCACGGGCAAATACTCAAGGACCTCGGCCCTGCGATTTCCGAGCTGCGCCAGGCCATTCCCGAGGTGTGGTCCGGGTACACCCAAACCCACCGTGCGGTGATGGTGGATGGGGCACTCTCGACCAAACACAAAGAGCTGATCGCGTTGGCCATCTCGATCGTGAAGCGGTGTGATGGCTGCGTCGCGGCCCATGCCCGCGGCGCCGCCGGGCGAGGCGCGACGCCCCAGGAGGTGGCGGAAGCCATCGGAGTAACCCTTTTACTGGAGGGGGGACCGGCTACGGTCTGGGGTCCGCGGGCCTGGGAGGCGTACCAACAATTCGCGGTAGCTTCCGCCGGTGATTCCGCGCCTGGTCATCCCGGCTGAGCCTGTCGCCAGGGCGGCGGCTGGGACTTTCAGGAGGCTCGATTTCAGGGCGTTGACGCCCGATGTCCGTGCAGCTAGTGGGGAGTTGAAAATTGTCTGGTTTCAAAGCGTTCCTGATGCGAGGCAATCTAGTGCAGATGGCGGTGGCGTTCGTCATCGGCGTGACGTTTGCCGCCTTGGTCACCGCCTTGGTCGCGGACCTTTTCACGCCGCTGATTGCGGCGATTTTCGGCCAACCCAGTTTCAGCAGTCTCTTCTTTACGGTGAACCACGCCGAATTCCTCTACGGCTCCGTAATCAATGCCGTCATCACGTTCGCCACAGTGGCGGCGGTGCTGTACTTCGTGGTGGTCGTGCCCTACCAGGCACTGGTAGCCAGGACCCAGCACCAGCCCGATCCCACGACAAAGCAGTGCCCGGAATGCCTCAGCGACATTCCGATCAAGGCCTCCCGTTGCGCCTTCTGCACTTCTGTCCAACCAGCCAGCAGCTGATCGACCGCTCGGTGATCGGCCGGAGTCGTGGCGGAGCGAGGCCGACCGCCGACTGCGCCGCGGGGAGTCGGTTAGGCCTGCTGGCGGGAGCTCGCCGCTTCTGGCTACCGTTGTCCGGATGACTCAGACTCCCCAGATCCGGGATGAGATGGCATCCCACGAACCGGTGATCCCGACCGCCCTGCTCCCACCGCAGACGATGTCGCTGGCGGTAGATGATGTGAGTGACTTGGGGCCGAGCCTCAGGCAGATCCGGTTCCGGGGCGAGGCCCTCCGAGGATTTCAATTTGCGCCCGGGCAGGACTTGATGCTGCGGCTGCCTTCGGAGGGCGGTGAGCTGGTGAGCCGCCGCTACACCATCCGCCGGGCGGACCCCGGCGCGGGACTGGCCGACCTCAACGTGGTGATGCACGGTGACGGCCCCGCGGCCCGGTGGGCGACCGCGGCTCGAGCTGGCGACCTGGTGTCAGAAGTTGTCGGCCCCCGGGGCAAGATCACCCTAGATGCGGGCGCGGCCTGGCATCTCTTCATCGGGGACGAGACCTACATCCCCGGCACGTTGGCCATGCTGGAAGCACTTCCCAGCCACGCGGTTGCGCGAGCGATCCTGGAGGTGTCGGGGGCTGCCGACGAACAGCCCGTCGAAGCCGGTGAAAGCGTGGAGTTCAGCTGGGTGCACCGAGGCGATGCCAGCCTCCGCGATGCTGGGCGACTGCTGGAGGAGACGGGAGGTTGGCGGGTGCCCCCAGGCAGGGGCCACGTCTACATTGCCGCGGAGGTGAAGGTCGCGCTCGCGATCCGTGACGAGCTGCTGACCCACGGGTATACCCGAGATCAGGTATCTGCCAAGGGGTATTGGAGCCGGGGTCGCCCTAACGCCAACCGCGGGGAGCCGGACGAGCCCACGTAGAGGCGGACTCCCGGCTCCACCGGGTATCGATTTGGGTCGATTCAACCCGGCGACTTCAGACGGTGGCCCGGGCGGCGATCGCGGAAGTGTTCAGCCGGTGTCGACTCGATGCGAGTTCTGAGCTTTTTTCGTCCGACTGGGACCGGATGGAAAAGCGATTCGAGGCCCCCGCCCCAGCTATCCGAGGGCTCGACGGAGCCCCAGAGCACTCGAGAAGAACCAGATTCCACTTCCGGTCCAACATGTGTGCCCTGAGACGCGGGATTATTAGGGTGTGGTGACCGAGAGAGGTAACTCTCCCGATGGCGGGAGCAAGACAAGATCGCCCAAGGTATGCCACTTGCATCGACGCCGGGCGGATCGACTGTCGGGCCGATGATCTGGCTCTTCTTCGCGGTCGTGCTGGTGGCCC
This sequence comes from Candidatus Dormiibacterota bacterium, assembly GCA_003133485.1. The sequence continues at coordinate 1,895 of PKXR01000180.1, read as the reverse complement.
ATGAGGCCTCCCACGCCCTGGCGCTGTTGGCGTTCCGGGTGCGCTTCGCGCCTCGCGTGTGGATCAGCCGCGAATTCCCCTGGCTGGGGATCGGGTGGAAGTATTTTGTCGATGGGGTCGATGCGCGGCACCGCCGCACCATCCTCGTGGTCGGACCGAACGTGGAGGCCATCCTCTGGTGCCTTGGGGCACTGCTCTTCCCCAGCTACTTCCTCGGACTGATTGTGTTGGCGGGGGCTACGCTCTTGCTAAATCGGGTGGTGCCCGGCGGGGACCTCTGGAAGGCGAACCGGATTACCCAAGCCGCCCGACTGGTGCTCGCCGAAGGGGCCGCCCTCCAAGCCAGATATCCCTCCCAGTACAGTATTTCGCTGGCTGGGGCAAAAGCCCCCCGGATCAGATCGGGGGTGTAGCTCCGCGACCCTGCCCTTAGACTGACCCGGTGGCGCCTGACACCCCGGCCGCCCCCAAAGCCCCGGCGACCAAGGCCCCGCCGGCCGCGCCAGCCCCGATCGAGGTGCCGGCAGCGCTCCCCCCTCGCGGCGTACCCGCCAGCACATGGGCCTGGCTGCGGGCCGCTGCGATCACGATCACAATCTTCGTCGCCTATCAGCTATTGCTGGTGCTAGCGGGCTGGCTGGCCACCATCCTGACCGTGATCCTGGCCCTGGTTCTGGCCGTGGCCATCACCTTCATGGCCGACCCAGTCGTCGGGCTGCTCCGGCGTCGGGCTCATTTTCCAGCCACCCTGGCGGTGCTGACCACCCTCATCGTGGGCCTGATATTCGTCGGAGGAGTGCTCTATATCGTGGGTGGCCCGCTGGTTGGCGAAGCACGCGGCCTGGCCGACCAGATTCCGCACCTGCTGCATCGCGCCAACACCGAAATCACGCATGTGCGCGCCGAGCTGGGCAAGCACGGAATCCAAGTTGGTGGCGGTGGAGTGATCCCCAACAACTTAACTTCTTACATTCCCGGAGCGACCGACATTCTGCTGCACGGTCTCTCGAGCACGGTCACGGTTTTGGTGGACGTGTTCGTCGGTCTGGTGATCTCCTTCTGGTTACTCAAAGATGGAAGAATGCTGCGCCACCAGTTTCAAGAGCTGCTTCCCGGTCGGTTGCGCAGCGACGTTTCCTTCGGCTTCGATGCTTTCGCCGTGGTGGTGGGTGGTTACGTGCGAGCGCAGCTTTTGATGGCACTGCTGATAGCGATTTTGGCGGGAACAGGCACGGCCATACTGGGTGTGCCCTTCCCTTTGGTGATTGCCGTCGCGACCTTCATCTTCGAGCTGATTCCGTTGGTGGGGCCGTTTGCGGGTGGGGCGGTGGCGCTGCTGCTGGCGCTCACCAAGAGCCCCGTCTTGGCTCTGTTCACCCTGATTCTCTTCCTGGCAATCCACGTGATTGAGGGATACCTGCTCGCTCCCCGAATTCAGGCGAAATTCGTGCAACTGCACCCGCTGGTCGCGCTCCTCGCCCTGTTCGGCGGCATCGAGGCGGCGGGGTTCCTGGGTGCCCTTCTCGCGGTGCCCGTGGCCAGCCTGCTCGCGGTGTTCTTGCGGGCCGGGGTGCTGGACTGGCGGCACAACCGTCCCGATCTCTTCGGAGCCCGTNNGTCGGGGGGGCTCCCGGCCGTCAGGTCCTCCGTGGCTTCACGCCGATCCACAAGGACTTGTGGAGATGGGTCAAGCGCACGACGCACCGATCCAAGTAAGGCGGACCGGCGACCGTGCTCTGAGCGGACGTGGTGTAAATCGCCAAGACGCCCTGACTTCCGGTCTGTCCCGGAAGATCGGGGGCGCGCTCGAGCGACTGTACTCAACCGCGATCTAGCTGGCTGGAACTGCTCCGGGCGAGGTCTCTCGGGCGGGATCCAGGAACGAGGAAAGCAAC
>PKXR01000189.1 GCA_003133485.1 Candidatus Dormiibacterota bacterium | reverse complement strand
CGACCAGTGATCCCAGTTCTGTAAAAATTCTTTACCCAAAGCCGGATTGGGGTAGCTGATCGCTTGAACCTGACCAGCCTCTACCAGGGCCTGATTGACGGGGTTTTGACCGGGGCCGTCTACGCGCTGATGGCCGCCGGCCTAACCCTGATCTTCGGGGTGATGGACATCATCAACATCGCNNATGCCGGCGCTGTTCCTCGTGGGCATCGCGGTGGACTGGGCGTTCATCAGAAGACTGCCGGTCCGAGACCGGACCACCATGTCCATCTTGGTCACCTACGCAGTGGCGATCGTCATAGAGGGGGTGCTGACGGTGATCTTCGGGGTCAACTACGTGCAATTGCACGCCTGGTACGTGACCCGGTCGATTCATCTCCTTGGCTTCTATCTCCCCTACATCTATGTCTTCGGATGCGGTATGGCGGTCGTCCTGATGGGCGCCATCTACCTGATGCTCTATCGGACCCGCTTCGGCCGCAGCATCCGGGCGTCACTCCAGAACCGCCCGGCCGCCCGTCTGATCGGCATCAACGTCGACCGAGTGGCCACCTTGACCTTCGGGATCGGAGTGGCCGTGACAGCAGCCGGAGGCATGGTGTTCGGAGCCACCACCGCATTCAACCCCAACAGCGGCTACGACCTGATCTCCCGGCTGCTCGCGATCGTCATCCTGGGCGGCCTCGGCAGTATGGCCGGGGCCATGATGGCCGCCGTCTCCATGCTGGTGGTCGAGGACGTGGTGGCCTCGGTCTGGTCACCGCTCTGGTCGGAGGTCGTCTTCTTCGCCGCCCTGGTGGTGGTGCTGACGCTGCGGCCTCAGGGACTCTTCGGGCGCACCTTCTCACGGGCCCAGTGACCTCGCCGCGGATCATCAACTGCTTCAGAGTTCGGCCCCGGCGGGGCCAGATGGTTGACGGCGGAGGCCGGTGAGCCACCGTGGCCTGATCAAGCCGGGCTTGATCGCGCTGGCCCTGCTGGCCTTGGCGCTCTTCCCGTGGGTCTTTTCCAATCCGACCTACACCACCATCGCGGTCTTCACCCTCATCTACATGACCTCGACCACCGCCTGGAATGGATTCGCCGGCTACTCCGGTTACATCCCCCTCGGACACGCGGCCTTCTTCGGGACTGGCGCCTACACCTTCGCGGTGATCGCCCAGAGCAACCACCTGGGTGCAGGGTTTGGCATGTTCGGCCTCATCCCGCTTGCCGGGCTGGTCGCCGGACTAGTGGCGGTGCCGGTGGGCCTAGTGGCCCTCCGAACTCGACGGCACACCTTCGTGGTGATCACCATCGCCATCTTCTTTCTGTTCCAGCTGGTGGCCACCAACCTGGGCATCACGGGCGGGTCCTCGGGCCTCCAAGTGGCCTCTCCCAACTGGCCAGGGGCCACGTTCAACGACCCCTACTACTACGTGGCGCTGGGACTGCTCATCATGGCGGTGGCCGCCTCATGGACCATCCGCCGCTCGCGGTTCGGGCTCCAGCTGCTGGCGATCCGGGACGACGAGGCTAGAGCTAGGGGCCTGGGCGTCCGGGTCGGTCGAGTCAAGCTCACCGCCTTCGTGATCTCCGCGATCCCGATCGGCATGGTGGGCGCCTTGTATGCCTACTTCGTGGGCCAGGTGTTTCCCCAGTTCGTCTTCGACCCTCTCTTCGACCTCTCCATCGCGCTGATGGCTTTCTTCGGAGGCCTGGGGACGATCTGGGGTCCGATCGTGGGAGGGATCCTGCTGGAACCGCTCCAGCAGTACCTCACCTTCTCCTACTCGGTCGGTGACCTCTATCTGATCATCTACGGGGTCATCTTTCTGGCCGTCATCCTGCTCATGCCGCGCGGCATCGTCCCGTCGGTTTCGGACTGGCTGGACCGGCGCCGCAGCGGCCGGGAGCACGCGTCGCCGTCCGGTCCTGCTCCGGCGGGCGGCGACGGCGATGCTCGGGCCGGCCTGGTCCCCCGGCCTGGCGCTGGGGTATGACCGCCCTCATCGAGGTGGAGGGGGTCTCCAAGGCCTTCGGGGGCCTGCAAGCGCTCGACCTCTGCTCTCTGACTGTTGAGAGTGGCACGGTGACCGGGCTGATCGGTCCCAACGGGTCTGGCAAGACCACCCTCTTCAACGTGATGACCGGGTATGAGCAGGTGCGCCAGGGAACCGTCCGCTTCAAGGGCAACTCCATCACCAACTCCACGCCTGACCGGGTCTTCAAACTCGGCATCGGCCGCACCTTTCAGCTGACCCGGATCTTTCCCCGGCTCACCACCATGGAGAACATGCTCATCGCCACCCAGCACCGGGAAGGGTGGCTGGGGAGCGTCTTTCGCACCGCCGCCAGCCTGGGCCCCGAGCGGGAACGGGCCATGGAACTGCTGGAATTCGTGGGGATCGCGGAACTGGCCAACCAGCCGGCCGACATCCTCTCCTACGGCCAGCGCAAGCTCTTGGAGCTCGCCTACGTCTTGGTGGCCGACCCCGACGTCCTCCTGTTGGATGAGCCGGCAGGCGGGGTGAACCCGTCCCTCATCAACCACCTGGCCGAGAAGATCCGGGAGCTCAACGGGCAAGGCAAGACCTTCTTGGTGGTGGAGCACAACATGGAGTTCGTGATGGGGATCTGCGACTCCCTGACGGTGATGCACCAAGGCTCGGCCATCATGACCGGGACGCCGGCCGAGGTACGCGCCCACCCCAAGGTACTCGATGCCTATCTGGGCGGGTCCGACGAGAATGAGGATGACTGAAGCCGAAATCCCCGGCCAACCGCTGCTGGAGATTGAGGACGTCTACGCCGGGTACGGCGGAGGGGACGTTTTGCGCGGAGTCTCCTTCCAGGTCCCCCAGGGCGGAGTGACATGCGTGGTCGGTCCCAACGGCGCCGGCAAATCNNTCCGGGGACAGTCCATCGTTGGCAAATCTCCGAGGCAGATCCTCCGCGAAGGAGTGGTCCAGGTACCGCAGAACCACAGCCTCTTTCCGGAGATGTCGGTGCAGGCCAACGTCGAGATGGGCGGTTTCATCCTTCGCGACCGCGGTCTAGTCCAGCGCCGTCTCGAGCAACTGCAGAAGTCTTTTCCACTGGTTCTCGAGCGGGCCACCGC
>PKXR01000186.1:1964-6005 GCA_003133485.1 Candidatus Dormiibacterota bacterium | reverse complement strand
ACCAGGGCCTTCATCTTCACTTCGACGGGCCTGGCCTGTGGGAGCGGGAGGGTAGGGCAATGGTCCAGCGGGTCGAGCTGGCACCGGGCGAGCCACGCTCCGTGCTGCTGCGGTACGACGGCACTAGGTCCCACCATCGCGATTACGACCCCCAGCGGCTGCTAGCCCTAACCCAGAAGTTCTGGGAGGACTGGATCAAACGCTGTGAGTACGACGGACCGTATCTCGACCTGGTCTTCCGGAGCGCGTTGCTGCTGAAGCTCCTCATCTACGCGCCGGAGGGTTCGATCGTGGCCGCGCCCACCACCTCCCTGCCGGAGTGGATCGGCGGTCAGCGCAACTGGGACTACCGGTACAGCTGGCTGCGTGACTCGGCCTTCCTGCTCTACGCCCTGCAACTGCTGGGGTATCACGAGGAGGCGGCCAACTTCATCGCCTGGTTGGAGCGAATCCATGAGGGCCGTCCCGACCGATTCCAAATTATGTACCGAGTCGACGGCCGCACCGAAATCGCCGAGACGGAGCTGACCGAACTCGACGGCTACCGGGGGTCACGTCCGGTCAGGATCGGCAACGGCGCAGCTGACCAGAAGCAGCTCGACGTCTACGGGGAAGTGGTCGATTCGGCCTATCTCCATCTACGGTTCGGCAAGGCCAGGGCCGCCCCTATGCGCAGCACGCTGGTGGCGATGGTGGACCACGCGATGGATGAGTGGGACCAGCCGGACAACGGCATCTGGGAAGTGCGAGGAGGTCCCCAGCAGTTCGTCTACGGCAAGCTGCTCTGCTGGGTTGCCCTGGATCGGGGCATCAGCCTCAGCCAGGAGCTCAAGGTGGACGAGGTCCGCCGCGACCGGTGGATCCGGACCAGGGCGCAGATCCGTCACACCATCCTGACCCGGGGCTGGAGCGACAAGCTCGGCGCCTTTCGCCAGGTTCTCGACGAGGATCAGCTGGATGCCACCGCGCTGATGATCCCCCTGCTCCGATTCCTGCCACCTCTCGATCCCCGGATGCGGAAGACGGTGAAGACGATCCAGCGCGACCTCACCGACGAGAACGGCTTCGTCTACCGCTACCGCGGCGACGACGGTTTGGGGACCAGCGAGGGGACCTTTTTCCTTTGCTCCTTCTGGCTGGTAGACAACCTGGCCCTACAGGGACAGATCGTCCCGGCCCGAGATCTCTTCGAACGGCTGACCGGCCACGGCAACGACCTCGGCCTTTTTTCGGAGGAGTTGGATCCGGACACCGGGGAGTTGCTGGGTAACTTTCCCCAGGCCTTCACCCACCTCGCCATCGTCAATGCGGCCGCGCACCTAGAGCGCGCTGCCGAGAATCGGGGTCCGTTGGTCCGGGGTCTGACGTGAGTGGCCCCTGGCCGGGTGGAGCCGCGAGTCGGCACAATTGCTAGGTGGCCATCCTCGAATTCGACTTTGACCCGGTTGACGAGATCACTGTCGGCGTCGAAGGTGAGCCCGGCTCCAGGGTTTTCTTCCTGGAGGGTCGGCAGGGATCAAACCAGTGCACGGTGATGGTTGAGAAAATCCAGCTCCAGGAGTTGGGCGGGCAGTTGCTTCAAATGCTGGAACCCCCGCCGCTGCGCTCGGGGCCAGCCCCCGATCCGTTAACTCGACCGGGAGACCCACCGGGCTGGCGGGTCGGCAACATTCAGCTGTCCCTGGACGAGGAAGGGGGCCTTTGCACCCTGCTGTTGGAGGAGCGCCGGCAACTGCCGCTGGTCGAAGGCGAAGAGGATCTGGCCGCGCTTGAGGAGATCGGAGAGCTCGAGGAGGTGGCCGAGGATGACGACCCGGAACTCCGCGCCGCCCGACTGGTTGCAACCCTCGCCCAGGTCCGGGCGCTGGCCGAGCGTGCCCTAGAGGTGATCGAGGGTGGGCGGGCGATCTGTCCCCTCTGCCATCTCCCAATCAACCCTCAAGGACACGTCTGTCCGGCCAGCAACGGACACCATCGGGCCTGACCTCGATCTCGTATAGGATGGCCGGCGGGTCGGGCCAATCGGCGCCGGCCGATGAGCTCGTCACCGAGGAGCATGGCTAGATGGGAATTAGGCGGAACCTCGGCGCCGTTCTGGCCGTCCCGACCCTCATGCTGAGCGTCGCGCTGCTCCTCACCGCCTGCGGGGCGTCGCTCGACTCCGGGGTCTCCCCCACCAGCACCCCCCAGACCCCGTCCAAGGCCAGCCCCAGCGCTTCCGCCTCCGCCTCGGCGTCGGCCTGCGTCTCTCCAGGTGACACCGAGGCCACCTACCAGCTGACGGGAGCCCAGATCCTGGCCGGCAACCTTCAGATAAAGGACACAGAGGTGGGAACCGGAGCTGTGGCCGCGGTGGGTGACAAGATCAAGGTCACCTATGTGGGCTCACTTACCAACGGCAAGGTCTTCGACCGCAGCACCAACGACAACAATGGCAAACCCGTGAGCTTCACGCTCGCGACCGGCAAAGTGATCGCCGGCTGGGTGGAGGGCATTCCTGGGATTCGGGTGGGGGGCACCCGGGAGTTGGTCATTCCGGCGGCGCTTGGCTACGGGTGTACGGCCGAAGGCTCCATCCCTGCCAATTCCACGTTGATCTTCACGGTCCAGTTACTCGGCGTTAGCTGAGGGACGGTATCGCTGGGGGAGGAGCCGGGCAACCGTCGCCTGGATTTCTCGGCTGACTGCGACCGGATCCTTGCCAACTGGGAGAAACGCCTGGCCTAGCCGCACCGAGATCTTGCCCCTTCGGGGTAGGAGCCGGTGCCGGGGGAGGATCAGTTCCGTGCCCCAGACGGCGCAGGGCAGCACGGCGGCTCCCGATCGGAGAGCCAAATACCCGGCCCCGGGTTCGAACTCCAGCATGCCGGCGGACGCAGCTCGGTGACCCTCCGGGAAGAGCAGCAGCGCACCTCCCGAGCGCAACACCGCGAGCGCCCCTCGGATCGCGAGCCGGTCCGGTTCGCCCCTGCGGATCGGAATGCAGTTGCACCGCCGAAGAAAGGCTCCCAACATCGGGTTGGCGAAGAGCTCAGCCTTGGTCAGGGCGTGCAGAACCCGTGGCAGGATGGCGGCGTATACCAGCGGGTCGAAGTTGGATACGTGGTTGGAGCAGATGAGCAGCGACCCGTCGCTCGGCACGTTCGCTAGTCCCTCCAACTGGACTCCACCCGCAGCCGCGGCCCGAACGGTGATCCTCAGGACCGCTCGGGTCAGTTTGAGCAAGGCCGACTCCCGACCGTCCAATCGAACTCCCGGGGTGACCGGAGGACCGACAGCCAGGCTGCGGTTCGACTTCGGGCCTAGATCGCGGGTGGGGCCCGGGCGGTTCACCATGAGTGTCTATCCTGCTGGCTGTTGGCGGACGAGTGCCCCCTGGTGGGTTCGAACCACCGACCGTCGCCTTAGAAGGGCGCCGCTCTAATCCACTGAGCTAAGGGGGCGTCACTGCCGGCCATTTTGACTGCTGGGAGATCCGATTTCGACGACCCGAGTATCTCGCAGAGGTGTCGTCCGATCTGAAGTCTGCTTCGGATTCCTTACGATGGCGTGAGTGACCGCCTCCTCCTCTGCCGCATCGCTCACCCGGTGCTACTTGGCCCGTCACTGCGATGTGGCCAATCCCGACGGAATCCTGTACGGCCACCTCCCCAACTTCGGCCTCAGTGCCAAGGGTCGCCGGCAGGGCGAGGTCATGGGCAAGTACCTGGCCAGCGCTGGCGTCCGCACCATCTACACGAGCCCCCTCCAGCGGGCCCAGGAAACGGCCGGTCTGCTCGCCAGCGAGCTCTCGCCCCCGCCCTCGGTCCTCCTGCGCCCGGGACTGGTGGAGGCCGAGTTCNNAGTTGTCTGGCGCAAGCCGCGCTGGTGGGTCCACATGGTGTGGCCGGGACTCGTTCCCGGCGACGAGTCGATGGGAGCGATGGCGCGGCGGGTGGGTCAGGTCATCGATGAGGGTCTTCGTGAGCACCCGGGCGAGGCCTTCGTGTGCATCAGTCACGGCGATCCAATCCAGGCCTTCTGGGCTACGAGCGACCGGCG
>PKXR01000186.1:0-1933 GCA_003133485.1 Candidatus Dormiibacterota bacterium | reverse complement strand
CGGCGACCACGAGCATGGCGGTGCCCGACCCGAGCTGACCGGGCCACCATCCCGGAAGTTCAGGAGGGTGGGCCGTCCTCAGGTCGTGGGGCGCTGCTCGGCCCGGCTGGTGTCCGCCCCGGGCGCATTAGTGAGATGGCCCCCCGGACGGGGTCGAAGTGGCGGTCGGCCACCCTCTCCTTCAAAGGGATGATGGAGTTATCAGTGATCTTGATGTGCTCCGGGCNNGCACTTGGTGATGTTGCACAGCGCGATTCCCGCCTCACCCTGGAGCTGAGGAATCCGGTTGGCGACATCCTTGGGGTGCATCTCCAACGAAGCCATGCGCACCATGAAGCGGGGCCCGAAGAAGCGGTTGGTGCCCTCATGCTCGCGCAGCACGTGGCAAACGTCCTGACACAAGAAACACTCGATACATCGTCGTTGCTCGCTCACTCTCTCGATGTCCTGCTGATGGATGACGAAGGGAGCGTGATCTCCCGCGGCCGGGGTGAACGGCTGAATCCGGCGGTTGACCTCGTAGTTCCAGCTCACGTCGGTTACGAGGTCTTCAATCTTGGGAAACACTTGCATCGGCCGGACTGAGATCTCGGAGGCGGTCTCCAGCACCTGGTCGACCCTGGTCTTGCACAGCAGCGAGGGCCGCCCATTGATCTCCGCACTGCAGGACCCACACTTTCCCGCCTTGCAATTCCAGCGGCAAGCCAGGTCGCCGGTGCCGTTGGCCTGAATCCAGTGGATAGCGTCCAGCACGACCATCCCTTCAATCTGAGGAACTGTGAATTCCTGGAGGCCCCCGCCGGACGCGTCGCCGCGCCATACCTTCACCTTTACCTTGCGGTCGGTCGAGCCGTCCTCGTAGGCGATGCGCAGCTGAGTCGGCCGTTCGTCCTCCGGCGACACCTCGACCTGGGGCGCCGGCTGACCCTTGAGCTTGGCCTGCAGTTTGGCCTCGGCAGCGTCCGCGATCGCCATCGCCGCTACCCTGGTCTCCCCCTCCGTCAGCTTGCGCAGATGCTCGGGCATGGGCGGGAGGGGGACCCGGACCACCTCCATGCGGCCATCTGGGCCCAAGCGGGTCACCAGATTCACTTTCCCGAGCTCTGGATCACGCTCCAGGTAGTCGAGCCGCCACTGGGATCCCCGGCTCTCCCGGCGCTCCAACGCGGACCGCACGATCGCCTCGCTGATGGTGAGCATGAAGATGTCATCGCGAGCCCCGCTGAAGCCCGGATTGTAGGCGGTAGTCCCCGGAACCCGGATCCGCTTGGCTCGTTCCTGGAGCTCCAGGATCTCCTCCAAGGTGTCCTTTAAGGAAGCCTCGGTGCGGGCGATCGCCGCTCCGGACTGCATGGCGTTCTGCAGCAAGCGGTGGAGTTGGAAGGGGTCCTCACCCTGGCCGCCGGAGAGAGGTCGGAGCAACAGCTCCTTCTCAGCCTCTATCTCCGCGACGCTCACTTTGGGCAGCAGGTTGCGCGAGCTCGCATATTCGGCGGCGGCCTCCCCCGCCCGTCGTCCGAACACCAGGATATCCCCTAAAGAGTTGCCGCCCAGTCGGTTGGCCCCATGGAGCCCGGCCGCGACCTCGCCAGCGGCGAACAGCCCGGNNCCTCGACGTTGATCCCACCCATCGTGTAGTGAATGGTCGGGGCGACCTCCATGGCCTCCTTGGTGATATCCACTCCCGCCAGGCTATGGAACTGCTCATACATGGACGGCAGCCGACGGCGGATGGTCTCGGCGCCAATGTGCGTCACATCCAGGAAGGCGCCGCCGTGTGGCGACCCCCGACCTGCCTGCACCTCCTTGAAGATGGAGCGGGCCACCACGTCACGCGAGGAGAGGTCCTTCTTGACCGGGTCATATCGGGCCATGAAGCGCTCGCCCAGCCGGTTGCGCAGGATACCCCCCTCGCCGCGCACGCCCTCGGTGA
>PKXR01000013.1 GCA_003133485.1 Candidatus Dormiibacterota bacterium | reverse complement strand
GCGCCGCCGATGACGATGTTCTGGGGCGTGCGCCGCTTCAGCCAGAAGGTGTAGACGAAGACGTAGAAGGCGCCTCCGGCGGCGGCCAACACTGCCGCCAGCGGGTTGACTAGAAGCAGGAAGATTAGGAAGCCGGCCAGGCTCAGCCCCAGTCCCAAGGCGAGCGCCGCCTGGGGGCGGATCCGGCCCGAGGGCACCGGCCGGTGACGGGTCCTGCCCATGACCGCGTCGATGTCGCGGTCGAACCAGCAATTGATGGCCGCGGCCCCCCCGGACGCACACGCCCCCCCGGCCAGCGCGGCCGCACTTAGACCCAGCCCCGGCCAGCCTCGGGCGGCGATCACCATCGCTAGGAATTCGGTTACCAGCAGAAGGCTCATCACCCCAGGCTTGGTGAGGCTCAGGTAATCCGCGGCCCGAGCCCCGATCCCCCGCCGTGAGACAACTTGCTCAGGGCGTCCCCAGGTGCCTGCCGAGGAGTTCACTGGCGCCTTGGGATGCGCTGCCGGAACCGTTTCAACGATCGAGTCAGCGATGGGGTACGCCCTCCCGAACACCCGCGCCTAGCTGCCAAGGTGCCATCACCGCCGCACCAACCCCCATCTTCTCAGACCCGCCAGCATTCGACTGGGTTGCCGGCCGGCTCCTGCCAGCCCGGGCTGCCCCACAGCTCAGCCTGGGCCAGACTCCAGGCTACAGGAAGTAGCAGACCACCCACGCAAGAATGACGAAGGCGCCGAGGAACAAGGCGAACAACTCGTAGGAGCGCGCCAGTGCCGAAATCGGCGTGGCCACCTCCTCGACCGCATCAAAACCAGGCATCGCGATCGGGTGCTTCGCTTCATAGCCGGCCCGGTTCGCCAAGCTCAAGACCCAAAGAGCCAACGCCGCGACCTGAATGGCAACGACGATCTGCATCGCGAAGAAGCAGGAAGCGTACGCGCCACTGTCGATCCCGTACCCCACGTGCGAGAGCTGCCAGATCTGGACGGCCACCGCCGCCACCATCAGCAGCGCCGCCAGCCGACCGACATTCGTAAATGACGCCAGTGTCCTCTGGCTTTGCAGGTTCTTTAGGCCAGATTGGGCGAGGAGGATTCCGATCCCCGCCAGGGCCACCACGGCAATCCCAAGCGCCAGATTCGGGGGATGAATCCCCTTGGGCTGCCACATGTGGTCCATGTTCGCCTGCTGCAGAAAGAAGAAGGCGAAGAAGAGCGGAAGACAGAAGAAGAAATCAGCCCCAATTAGCAGCCAGGTACCAACCAAGGGGATCCGCGCCACCTGCTCCGGGGAATGGGCGCGACCGCCCTGCCGCAAGGTCCCAGTCGCCGCTGTGTTGTCAGAAATCATCTGGATGTCGTCCTCAGATGGCCGGAGCTGGAGTGGGTATCTGTCCGCCGCCGTCAGGCCACTCGGCTACCGGCCGCGAGGCGCCATCGCCATACTCGTAAGGGCCGGAGACGATGGTCGGAATCCGTGGGAAGTTGTCCGCCGGGATAGGCGTCGCGATGTTCCATTCCAACGAGCGAGACTCCCAGGGATTGGCTGGAGCACGCTCCTTGACGAAGACCCACGAGTAGATGATGTTCGCCAGCCAGATCAGGTTCGACAGTCCGAACAGGAACCCATTAACCGAGATCCAGATATTGATGCCGTGAAGTTCCGCCGCGTAGACCGGGCTGCGCCGTACTTGGCCCAGATAGCCGGCCGCGAACATTGGCAGGAAGGTTGTATTGAAAAAGATGACTGAAGTCCAGAAGTGCCACTTGCCCAAGCGTTCGTTGAGCATCTTGCCGGTGATCTTGGGGAACCAGAAGTAGCTGGCCGCGTAGAGAGCGAAGATTTCTCCACCTACAATGGTGTAGTGGAAGTGACCAACCACGAAGAAGCTGTCGTGCAACGTCACGTCCAATGGCACATCGGACAGGAAGACCCCGGTCAGCCCACCGATCAAGAAGTTGAACATCACCGCGAGGGCGAACAGGAGCGGGAGTTTCAGGCGCAGGTCTGCCTTCCAGAGGGTGCCTAGCATATTCAGGAAGATCACCCCGGTTGGTATTGAGATCAACTCGGTGGCCGTCATGAAGAAGGGCCGCAACCCGGGCGCGATACCACTCGTGAAGATGTGGTGATTCCAGACGAACCAACTCATCATGGAGACGCCCAGCATTCCGGCCACGGCGAGTCGATAGCCAAATAGNNGGATGGCCGAAGAACCAGAACATCTCCTGGTAGAGCAGCCCGCTGCCCCCGCCGGCAGCCTCAAAGAACGATGAGTGCACCGACCGGTCGAGCCCAACCATCATCAACGTGCAGGCGAGGACTGGCGGAGCCAGCGCCGACAAGAACTCGACCGCGATCATCGACCAGGCGAACATCGGCAGGCGGCTCCAGGTCATCCCCGGGGCCCTCATCACGAACAGCGTGGTAAGCAGGTTGATGCCCGCGATGGCGGCAGCAATGCCAATGAAGGCGAAACCAACAATGGCTCCGTCCATGCCGGCCCGCGCCTGAACCGACAGCGGCGCGTACAACCACCAACCGGTCGGGAATCCGCCGCCGAATCCGGCGAAGATCGTCGAGTAGAGGATCAGGGCACCCAAGGGTACCAGCCAGAAGGCGAATGACTCGAGCCGCGGGAAGGCCATCCGCTTAGCCCCGATCATGATCGGGATGAAGTAGTTGCCGAAGGCCCCGATGAGGATCAGGGTGGCCACGAACATCATGAGGAGGCCATGCAGACCGATGAGGGTCGTGTACTGGCCGGCGGGCCAAGGTCCGCCGTTCGGGTAGAGGAGGTCAGTGCGGATCATCATTGCCTGGAAGCCCGCCAAGAAGAACATGAAGATGACCGCCACTCCAAACTGAATCCCGACCACTTTGTGGTCGAGGGAGATACCGAAGTACTCCTTCCACCCCCTGTTCTCGGCGGTCTTCACATTGGTTATGCTCGGTCGCCCCCTCAGCCTGGAGATGACGTCGTTGGCGAATCCCATCGTGATTAGGAACCCGGCAGCGCCGACCAGGTATCCGATCAGAATTCCCGCGTCCCCATTGTCAGTTGTGTCGAGCTGGGCTCCTATCCAATAGGCGATCGAACCAGCCACGATGCCAACGATGCACGCGGTCACCAGGTTCTGCGTCAGGAAAAGCCGACGCCAAGAGAACCGTACCGGGGCCGTGCCGCTGGCGATTGGTGTCTGACTCACGGATGCCTCCCACTCGATCCTAAGAAAGCGAAACGGACTGCCGCCCCAGGCGGCTCAATCAGAGCTAACGTCAGTAGGTCAGAGGTAGCGGGAAGTATTCCA
>PKXR01000168.1 GCA_003133485.1 Candidatus Dormiibacterota bacterium | reverse complement strand
AGGACAAGAGCTGATCGGGCTGCGCTACCAGCCGCTCTTCCAGTATCTCCCCGAGCAGCCCAGTGCCTACACCGTGATGGCGGCTGACTTCGTCGCCACCGACGAGGGAACTGGGATCGTGCACACCGCCGGAGCCTACGGTGAGGACGACCTCAAGCTCTGCCAGGAGGCCGGGATCGAGGTGCGGCACACCGTCGGGCTGGACGGCCGCTTTCTTCCCTTTGTCACCGCTTTCCAGGGGACTTTCGTGAAGGACGCAGATCCAAAGATCACGCAGGACCTGCNNGCAGCGGGGCCTCCTCTACAAGGAGGAGACCATCCTCCACACCTACCCCTTCTGCTGGCGCTGTGACACGCCGCTGCTTTACTACGCGCTCGACTCCTGGTTCATCGGGACGACAGCGGTGAAGGAACAGCTGCTCCGCCACAACCGCTCGGTGCAGTGGGTGCCCTCCCACTTACGCGACGGTCGCATGGGCAACTGGCTGGAGTCGGTCCAGGACTGGAACCTCTCCCGGGCCCGCTATTGGGGCACTCCCCTGCCGATCTGGATTTGCTCCACCTGTGAGGCCCAACGCTGTGTCGGCAGCCTGGCTGAGCTGGGGCTGAAGCCGGGTACCGATGTCCACAAACCGTTCATCGACGAGGTCACCCTGCGCTGCGAATGCGGAGCGGAGATGCGTCGAGTACCGGAGGTCATCGACGCCTGGTACGACAGTGGTGCGATGCCCTTCGCCCAGTGGCATTACCCGTTCGAAAACAAGGAGATTTTCGCCGCCAATCATCCCGCCGACTTCATCAGCGAGGGGCTGGATCAGACCCGCGGCTGGTTCTACACCCTGCTGGCCGAGTCGGTGATGCTCTTCGATCAACCTGCCTACCGCCACGTGGTGGTCCCCAGCCTGGTCGTAGACGACCAGGGACGCAAGATGTCCAAAACCAGAGGAAACGTGGTCGACCCTTTCGTGCTGATCTCGAAAACTGGGGCCGACGCCGTTCGCTGGTGGTTCTACACCACCGTGTCGGTCGGCTTGGAGTACCGCGTTTCGGTACAACGTGTGGCGGACACCGCCCAGCGGTTCCTGAATGTGCTCTGGAACACCCAGAGTTTCCTCATCACCTACGCCAATCTCGCCGGCTGGCAGCCTTCTGCGGTGGCGCCGCCTCCGACTGAGGGCCATCCCCTCGATCGCTGGATATTGGCCCGGCTCAAGGAGACGGTGACGGAGTCGGTGTCGGCCCTCGATCAGTACGACGCCAACAGCGCCTGCCGGGCGATCGCGGCGCTGGTGGACGACACCAGCACCTGGTATCTGCGCCGGTCAAGGCCCCGCTTCCGGGGCTCCCCTGAGGAGATCGCGGCGAGCTGTGCGACCCTGCACCAGGTGCTCCGGGAGACGGCCCGGCTGATGGCTCCCTTCACCCCCTTCGTGGCCGATGCCATCTTCCGGGCGCTCACCCCCGGAACGGACAGCGCCCATCTGTCGGTCCACCTTGAGACCTATCCCGTGGCGGATGGCGAGCAGCTCGACCGGGANNGGCGCTGGTGCGCCGGCTGGCCGAGGACGCCCGCTCGCTCAGGGAGCAGAAGGGGATACCGATCCGACAGCCGCTGGCCAGCGCCGAGGTCAGGGGAGCTGCGCTGACCGTGGAGATGGCCCGGGTGCTCGCTGAGGAGCTGAACGTGGCGGAAGTCCGCTCCGGCATCGGCACCCACTCGGGTCCGGCCACCGTTTCGCTGGACTTCGAGCTGACTCCCGCATTGCGTCAGGAGGGGTTGGTGCGGACCTTCACCAGGCAGCTTCAGGATCTGCGGCGTAAGAGCGGGCTCAAGGCGGGGCAGCCCGTCGAGGTGCGCTATGCGACGGATGACGAGCTGGCCGCGGCGGTCGAGGAGGGGAGGAGTCAGATTCAAGCCCAGTGCTTCGCTATCTCCTTGGAGCGAACTGAGGCCGCCTCCGAGCTGCCGTCGGGCTTTTCCGACTGGTCCGAGCTCAAGGTTCCGCCCCATGCGATCTGGGTGGCGCTGGGCCGAACCAGCCCCGCAGCATCCTGATATCGCTAGGGGCTTCCCCTTCGCCTCAGGACGGCCCATAATGCTCCCGCCCCCAGGCAGCGGCGGTATCCCCTCCCTCGGTCGGGTTACCGGCCCTGGGCACGTTATCGAGGAAATTCAAGCATGACCGAGATCGCCACTACGACCCGCGAGGGCGACCTGGCCGAGATCCGCCGCCAGGTCGAGTCGGAGAAGACGCGCCTCGACCACGAGCTGGCTCAGCTGAGCGGGGTGGCGACCAACGGCGCCGGGCGGGAGGCACCCTTCCACGAGCACCCCACCGAGCACGCCGGCGAGATGGAAGAGCATGAGCGTCTGCAGGCGATTCGCGAGAATCTGCAACAGATGTACGAGCAGTGCGATGACGCCGTGGCGCGGTTGGAACGGGGCGAGTACGGACTGTGCCGCAGCTGCGGCAAGGAGATCGCCATCGAGCGGTTGCGCGCCTTGCCCTATGCGACCAGGTGCGTTCCCTGCAAAGAGGCCAAGCGCGACTGAGGCCGAGGAGGGATCAGCGGGGTCCCTGGGCGTCTTGATCCGATCTCGAACATGGCCCGTCTGGACGGGGGTGGCGGCCATCGCGGTCTTCGTCCTCGATCGAGTGTCCAAATACTGGGTGACCCACTCGCTCACTTTGGGTGAGCAGCTCTTTCCCAGCTGGCCGGTTCACATCTACTACACGATCAACAGCGGGGCCGCCTTCAGCATCCTGCCCGACGCCGACTGGCTCTTCCTCGCCGTGGCGGTGGGGGTGGTGGTGGTCATTGGCTGGAAGTGGCGCTTGCTCGCGCTGCAGCCGGGCTGGGTGCAGGCCGGAGTGGGGTTGCTCCTGGGAGGGGCGCTTGCCAACGCGGTGGACCGGGTCACCCAAGGCTACGTGGTGGACTTCATTCAATTTCCCCACTGGCCGATCTTCAATGTCGCTGATTCCGGCATCACCGTCGGGGTCGTGATCCTGGTGGTTCGGATCACGATCGCCGGTCGGGCCAGTGCCTGAGGCCCTCCCTCCGCTGGCCCAGGTCGAGCTCCCAGCCGCCCTTTCGTCCGAGGTCGGGTTGCGGCTCGATGTCTTCCTCTCCGGACGGGTGGGCGGGACGCGCTCGCACCTCCAGCGGCTTGTGCGGGAGGGACAGGTGTTGGTGGGCGGGCGGCCGACGCTCCGCCCCTCCCAAGTGATCCGTGAGGGCGACCTCGTCACGGTGGCGGAAGAAGCGCCGCGGCCGGGGTCGGTTCAGCCGCCGCCGGCAGTGCGGCGGGTGTACGAGGATGAACTTGTGATGGTCGTTGACAAGCCCGCCGGGATGGTGGTTCACCCAGGACCCGGACATCGCGACGGCACCCTAGCCCAGCTGCTCCAAAGCTGGGGCGGGCCCTGGTCAACGGCCGGCGGTGAGGACCGCGCCGGGATCGTGCACCGGCTCGATCGGGGCACTAGCGGGCTCTTGGTTCTGGCTCGGACCGAGTTGGCCCACCGGGAGCTTGCCCGCCAGCTGCGCGCCCGGTCCATGGGTCGGGAGTACTGGGCACTCGTCGAGGGGGAGTTCCGGGAGGATCGGGGCCGGATCGAAGCCGCGCTCGGGCGTGACCCCAAGCGACCAAGGCGGATGGCGGTCGGCGCTGGCGGTCGCGAGGCCGCGACCGAATTCTCCGTGCTCGAGCGCTGGCCCCAGCACACTGCGCTACGGCTGCGACTGCTGACGGGGCGCACCCACCAGATCCGGGTCCATCTCGCCTATATCGGGAGGCCGCTGGTCGGAGACGGGCTCTACGGCACCAGTTCCGCTAAGGGTTCGGCCCGACCCGCCCTCCACGCGGCCATGCTCCACTTCCGGCACCCGGTCGACGGTCGCGAGATGGCCTTCGTGAGCCCTCTCCCGGACGACCTGGAAGAGCTCCGAGTACAGGTTGGCGCCCCCGTCGGGAGTCGGGCTGTCTGGCCCTGGGAAGCTCTAACCTCGACCGTGCTATGACCAAGACCTCGCGCCGCGGCCGGCTCATCGTGCTTTCCGGGCCGAGCGGAGTGGGCAAGGACACCGTGATCGAGGCGCTGCTGCCGCTGCGGGCATCCCTAAGGCGTCCGCCCGCCTACACCACCAGGGTGCCCCGGCCGGGTGAAGTCGACGGACGCGATTACTCGTTCGTTGACCCAGGGACCTTCGCGGAGATGGAGGCCGCCGATGAGTTCCTGGAGACCGCGGCCGTCCATGGCAATCGGTATGGCACTGCCCGCCAACGGGTCACCGAGCTCCTCGACGACGGCCATGACGTGCTGCTCAAGCTCGACGTGCAGGGTGCAGCCCAATTGCGGGAGGCCGGCGTCGACGCCACCTTCGTTTTTCTCTCCCCGCCCTCTCGAGACGTCCTGGTGCAGCGCCTGCTCCAGCGGGAGACGGAGAGTGCCGCGGAGCTGGCCGTCCGCACCCGGGACGCCGACCGCGAGCTCTCCGAAGCCAGCTGGTATCAGCACGTGGTGGTGAACGATGAGGTGGCTCGGGCCGCCCGCGAGGTGGCGGCCATCTTGGCGAACCCGGACTCCGCCTCGGGCTAGGCGGCCCCCAGCGCCTGCCACAATGGCCTGGGATGGCTGAGGAGTTGCGGCCGGGACTCAGCGGACGGCATATCGCGGTCCACGTCTGTGGTGGCGTGGCGGTGGTGAAGGTCCCTGAGCTGATCACGGCGCTCCGCCGCCACGGTGCCGAGGTGAGAGTCGCCATGACCCCCTCCGCCACCTCTTTCATCTCGCCGACCACCTTGCGAGCCCTTTCCGGTAATCCCGTGGCTTGGCGCCTCTTGCCGCCCAAGGGAAGCGGCCGGGAGGCTGACGAAGGGACCGGCCACGGGATGGCTCACCTCGACCTCGCCAGCTGGGCCGACTGCCACCTGGTGGTGCCGGCGACCGCGTCCACCCTGGCCCGGCTGGCGGCTGGGCTCGCCGACGATGTCGTCAGCTCCACCCTGCTGGCCACCACCGCGCCAATCGTGGTGGCCCCGGCCATGGAGACCGGCATGTGGCGAAATCCGGCAACCCAGCAGAATCTCGCCACCCTGGTGGTGAGGGGTGCCCAGGTGGTGGGGCCAGTCAGCGGGCGGCTGGCCTCGGGACGGATCGGGGAGGGCCGCCTGGCCGAACCGTCGGAAATCCTGGCTGCGACCTTGCGCGTGCTGCGGCCGGAGGGTCCGCTGCGAGGCTGGGAGGTCCTCATCACCGCCGGCGGCACCAGGGAGCCGATCGACCCGGTCCGNNTGGCGCTGGCGGCAGCCGCCCGGGGCGCGACGGTTCACCTTATAACCGCCGCCGAGGCGGCGTGCGAGCTTTCCGGGGTCGACATCGTGCGGGTGGAGACGGCCGATGAGATGCTGCGGGCCTGTCTGGACCTACTGCCCTCGGTGCGCTTGATTCTGATGGCGGCGGCCGTCGCGGACTTTCG
>PKXR01000019.1 GCA_003133485.1 Candidatus Dormiibacterota bacterium | reverse complement strand
GGTTCAGCGAATCAACGCCGAGGACCTGGTCAGAGAGTGTCTGGCGGCCGTCCCGACCCCCCCAACCAGATCAGCAGCCACAGTCGAGCAGGCCGCTCCGAGTTGATCCGCCGGCCGAGCCCCCGGCTGGTGGGCTACGCCGCCATCGTCGCTCTAGGCGCCTTCGGAGCTNNCTGGTCATCCCTTTCGCCGTCTGGCTGGCCGTCGGCCTGGCTACCACAGCCCCGCCCGCGCTGGAGATCAGTTCGAAGCTCGAACACGACCGGGTCGCCGAGGGTGATGAGGTTCTTTTTGAGGTGGAGGTCTCCAGCCGCGGTGTGCTGGGCTGGCTCGAGTTGCAGTTGGAGCTTCCCGCGGAGGTCGATTGCGACATCCCGGGGGCGCGGTATCGGGTCCTTCCCCGCGCCGGTGAACAACAGACCTTGATCTGGCGACTCCGACCGAGACGCTGGGGAGCCTATCGCTGCGGCCCAATTCACGTCCGGGGCTGCGACCGCTTCGGGATCATCAGCTACTCGGCACAGCTGGACCAGCTGACGCAGTTGCGGGTTTATCCCTCATTTGAGCGGCTGCGCCGGCTGGTACCTCCGGCTCGGACCCAGCTCTTTGCCGGCAACCGAATCGCCCGTCGTCACGGGGAAGGGATCGAGTTCGCCGACATCCGAGGTTTCACCGCCGGCGATCGGGTGCGCCGGGTCAACTGGCGGGCCACCGCCCGGACCGGGGTGCCCCACGTCAACGACTTCCATCTGGAGCGCAACGCAGACGTGATCCTATTCGTGGACAGCTTCGCCGACTTAGGCCTTAATCAGGAGTCGGTGCTCAGCATCGCCGTGCGGGCCGCGACGGCCTTGGCGGACGGCTATCTCGGGGAGCGAGACCGGGTAGGGGTGGTCGGCTTCGGCGGGCTGCTGCGTTGGCTCTTGCCAGGGATGGGACCCCGCCATTTTTACCGGGTGGTGGAGTCTCTCCTCGACACCCAGGTGGTGACCAGCTACGCGTGGCGGGCGATCGACGTCATCCCACCTAGGGTCCTTCCTCCCGCGGCGACCATTCTGGCGCTCACTCCACTACTTGATCTCCGCAGCCTGGGAGCGCTGATGGACCTCCACCATCGCGGCTTTGACCTGGTGGTCTTGGACATCGATCCAGAGCGCTTCTTGCCCCGCACCGGCCGCCGCCCGGATCCCGTGGCCCTCCGGCTCTGGGGACTTCTCAGGGTGGCCCGGCGGCGCTCGCTGCAGCGGGCGGGTCTGATCGTTCTGGAGTGGCCGGAGGAGATGGCGTTGGAGACACTGTTAGCCCAAGTTAGGGAGTACCGCAGATTCGCCCGCCGCTCGGTCGCCTGATGCCCGGGGCAGCCGCGCTGCTCTGCCTGGGCGCACCTGTCGCCGAGACCGTCCTCAGCTCGGCCCGCCAGCCCCAGGACCTACTGCTAGGAATCGAGGCCGGGGGACTGGTGCTGCTGGTGCTGGCGCTAGTGCTGGCCAAATCCAGCTGGGTGGTGCTGGCGGTCGTGGCCGTCGCAATCCCCGCTGGAGCTGGGGTCGTGCTCCGAGGCCCAACTCAATTTGCTCCCGTCCTGGGGGCCCTGCTTCTGGCGGCAGCGGAGCTGGCCTACTGGTCCATCGAGAGAGCCCTCGCAGCGAGAGAGCCTGCCGACGTCGGGATCTTCCGTGGACTGTGGCTGGTCGGGCTGGGTCTGGCCGGATGTGGAGCCGGACTCCTACTCTCGGCCGTCTCCGATCTGCCCATCTCCGGTGGTTTTGATCTAACCGCTCTCGGCATCCTGGCGGCGATCGCGATCCCGGCCGGGATCTTGTGTTTGGCCCAGGACGCCCTCCGCCCGGGCATCCGCGGCGGATCGTAGTTGAAACCGGGCGGGTCGGCGCTCAGCGCCCCTTGACCCTCCGCGGCTTGTTTATTCGGACCTGAGCTACCCGGGACAGCGCCTCAGCCGCCAGGTTGGCGTCGCCGACCATCACCGTGGTCAGGTTGGTCGGCGCCAGGTAGCGGGCGGCGGCCCGTCTCAGCTCGGAGGGGGTCACCGCGGCCAGCCGCTTGGAATAGCCCTCCAAATAGCGGTGGTCAAGGCCGTGGGCCCGTACCTGAGACAGCGAACTGGCCAGGCCGGCTTGGGTTTGCAGAAAGATGACCCGGACCCCAGCCAGGTAGTTGCGAGTCTCTTCCAGCTCGTCCGGCTCCACTTCGACGGAGGTGAGTCGCCCTAATTCGTAGTTGAGCTCCACGAAGGAGGCGGCGGTCACCTCGGTGCGAACGTCGAGCTCGGCTCCGATGAGGCTATCCCGAAGGTGGCCGTCCGACACCGAGTGCGGGCTATAGGTGTACCCCTTGTCCTCGCGCAAGTTGGACATCAGCCGCGAGCTGAAGCTGCCTCCGAGCACCGCCGACGCCAGGGCCAGAGGTATCTGATCGGGATGTCCGACCGGCGGTCCGCTGGCCCCGGTCAGGATCACGGTCTGCACCGATCCCGGGCGGTCGATGAAAGTGACCTCGGGAAGCACCCGCGGATGTACGCGGGGGACCTTGACCGCTCGGCGGGGACCTGACCAGGTCCCGAAGGCGCTTCGCAGCCTGGCCAGAGTCCGGCGGGGCTCCACATCGCCGACAACGGTGATCTGACTCGCGCCCGGCACGAAGGTGGTCAGGTGCAGATCCTGCAGCTGGCGGCGGGTGGTCTTGTGGATCGCGGACTCGCCCGGTACCGGCCGGCCGTAGGGATGGTCGCCGTAGACCAGCTGCTGAAGCTTCTCGCCGGCCAGGAACTGGGGCGTGGCCCGGGCGATCCGTAGGCCCTCGATCAGCTTCACCCGCTCTGTCTCCAGCTCGTCCGCCGGGAAGCGGGGCTCGGTGGTGACGGCGAAGATCAGCCGGTAAAGTTCCTCCTCGGCCTCAGACAGGGCGGATGCCGAGATGTGGAGGCGGTCCTGATCCTGCCGGACCGTGAGCGACCCACCCAGCCGTTGAATTGACTCCGAGACCTCCTCTTGGTTGAGCCGCTTGGTTCCCAGTAGGACCCCGGCCCGCAGCAGCGCGCTGGCGGCGGCGCTGGGATCGACCGTGAGCGGCGAGCAGGAGGTGCAGCAGTTCAGCTTCATCCTGATTTCGCCGCTGGTGGTGAGTGTGGTGCTGCTGCCGTACGTAATCGGAAATCCGAACTCGACGGCGGCGATCGTGCTGTCGCTGCTGCCGCCCTTCACGCCCATCATTATGTACATGCGCATCTGCGCACAAATGCCGCCGGCATGGCAGGTCTGGCTGTCGGTGGTGCTGCTCGCTGCTTCTGTTTGGGCCATGGTGTGGCTGGCGGCGCGGATCTACCGGGTCGGCGTGCTGATGTACGGGAAGCGGGCGACGCTGCCGGAGATACTGCGGTGGATTCGGTACAGCTGAATTGAGCGGGGAGCTGGGAGCCGGGAGCCTGTAGCGCGCCGGGGAACCTTGCATTTGGCGGATGCCGGACACTGACGGGTGCTCACGGCACCGGGTCGCGTGTGCCCATGGGGACGGAGCGGCGGCAGGAGCGGATGCGGCGGAAGCTGAGGGCGAGCCCTTTCGCGATCCCGTACTTCTGAACCGCTTCCACTGAATAACGGGAGCAGGTGGGCTCGAAGCGGCAATGGATCCAGCGGCCCGTGACCGGATGAAGGTAGTGGTGGTAGCAGGCGACGGCCGCGGTGAAGAGCCGCACGCTCGCCTGTCGTGAGGGCGGGCGGAAGGAATCGGCCACCGCGAGCGCGACGAAAAGCAGCAACAGCGCGAGCCAGGTCGCCGGGCTGCGGAGTGCTTTGCGCATGATGCTCGGTTCGTTCAGGCTCCGCAACTGGGGCATTTCACGGCTGCCTGCATGCGTTTATTGCCGCAGTTGGGGCAGACGATGAGGTTGCCCTGCGGGCGCGCCAGAAGATAGACGATGAGGCCGACGATGCCGGTGAACAGGACCAACAGCATCCAGAGAACGCCATTGTCCAGGCCGCGGGCTTTGGCGTCGCGAGCCACCCAGACCAGGATGGCGATGTTAAGGGCGACGATGGCGAGAAAGAAGAAGAGGAAGAAGGAGCCGCAGATGCCGCAGCCGGCAGCGCTGGCAGCCGCTGACCCATCGTCGTTTTGAGCCAGCGCAGTGGCGGTGGATAGGGCAATTGCGGAACAAAGAAAGGACAGGGCGGGCTTCCTCATGGGCACTCTTTTCGGTGTTCAGTTGTGGGGAGGAAGCTATTTTGCGGCAGACAGCAGGGAGCAGGCAACAGAAAAACCGCGGACCCGCAGGCCAGGGCACATACATCTGCGCCGGAAATTGCGCGTCGGTTCAGGCGCCGCGCGTATGGCGGGCCGTTCCGCCTCCCCGTGCGAGGTCCGCAGCACTGGACCCGGGATTGGGGAAGGGCGTGACGGATCCTGAGCCGCTGTTCTCGCCTTCGGACCCGTGGGGCGGACGGTCAACGACCCGCGGCCGGAGATTGNNCGTGGGGCGGGCGATCCACGACCCGCGGCCGGAGATTGGTCGGCAGGAAGATGGTGAAGACCGTGCCGTGCCGATTGGGGCGGACCGAGGAACGCAGCTGCATTTCACCGCCATACCGCTGGATGATGGAGCGCGTCACCCAAAGGCCGAGACCGGTGCCGCGCTGCCCCTTGGTGGTGAAAAAAGGCTCGCCGAGGCGATGCAGGACCTCGGGCGGGATGCCGCTGCCGTTGTCCGCGACCGAGACGCGAATGCCGTGGACCCCGGGATCGCTCCAGCTGCGGGTGCAACGAACACGAAGGCGCAGGCGCCCGCGCAGGGACGAAGCCTCGATGGCATTGGTGACGAGATTGGACAGAACCTGACGCATCTCGCCGGGATAGACAATCGCCTCCTCGCCGCAATCGNNACAACCGCTTCCTCGCCGCAATCGTACTGGCGCTCGACACGGAGGTTCTTCTCCATCATGCGGCGGCCATAGAGCGACAGCACCTCTTCCAGCAATTCCTCAATGTGGACGGGGACGGGGCCGGTCGTCTCGCGCGAGAACTTCAGCGTCTGCCGGCTGATTTGAGCAACACGGTCCAGTTCACGCTTCGCCAGANNCGAGAGGATTGTTGATCTCGTGCGCGATGGAAGCGGCGAGGCGGCCGATGGTGATGAGCTTCTGGTTATCACGCAGCATGACCGCGGAACGGTCGAGTTCATGCTGGGCATGGCTCTGCACGACGGCAGACTGACGCACTTTGAGAGCGCGGGCGATGGCGGAAGGCAGCCGCTCCATTTCGCCCGACTGCACGATCTCGGTGGCTCCTTCGCGGAGCATGCGGATCGCCCCGGATTCACCCACACGGCCTCCGGCCAGCAGGACGGGAATAGGACTGTCGGCGGAGCGGGCGCGGTCGATGACCTCCCGGGTGTCAATGTCGGTGAGACCCTCGGTGCCGGCGATGATCAGGTCGGTCGAGCCGCGATTCAGTTCCTCGAGGAATTCGCGGCGGTTCTCAGCAAACTCAAGGGTGACCCGGAGCCCCGCGTGCCGGGCCGCTGCGCGCACGGCATGGTGCGACACCGCGGCGCACCGCAGCATGAGGACTGCCGGAATGGAAGGGCCTGTCATGGTCACACAGCAACTCGGACGATTCAGTGCGTGGATCTTCGCCTTATCGCGTACGTTTCTTACGGGAAGCCTCTCGGCTTCCCGCAATGCCATACGAGCCTCACTCAAGTTTCCCCGGCGTTCCGATGCAAGGACGCGGCCAATTGAACCGGTAAAGATCGACCAGGCGGAAGTTGGCGTTCTGGAGCCCGCAACATCTTACTCAGAAAATTCGATGTGAGGGCCGCAGGGAGTGTTGCTTGGCTCTAAAAGGGGTTTGAGGCTGAAAATGTGGAATTTACGGTTTTTTGCCGGATCTCTCTGCGGCCCGAGATGACGAACGGCATATCGCGGCGACTTTTTTGGCAACGCGGAGCGGGTATTCTGATCTAAACAGAAGAATCTGCATGAATTCAGACGCGATGAAGACGCGGGTCGTGGGCACGATCTTGGGGAGTGCGCTGCTGCTGGGGGCAACGGCGCGGGCGCAGAGCAATCCGGGCAACTCGGCCGCGAATCCTTATATGGGCAGCGTGCAGGCGGTGGTATTTTCGGCGGAGCCGAAGGCGCTGTCGCTGG
>PKXR01000239.1:2781-6613 GCA_003133485.1 Candidatus Dormiibacterota bacterium | reverse complement strand
TGGTGAAAACCGGGATGCTGGGCTCATCGGATGTGATCGGCACGGTGTGCGAGGCATTGGAACGTTACGGCGCCGGCATTCCCGTGGTGGTCGATCCGGTGATGGTGTCCAAGAGCGGGGATCGACTCCTCGCGGTGAGCGCGGTCGAGACCATGCGGCGCCAGCTCCTGCCGCTCGCCCTTGTGGTGACTCCCAACTGGCCGGAGGCGGCCGTCCTCTCCGGCCTGCCGGTCGGAAGTGAGGCCGAGGCGTTCCGCGCTGGCCTCGCGATTGCCGGGCTCGGGGTCGAGTACGTGGTGGTCAAGGGAGGCCACTCCGAGGGAGATCCCACTGATCTGGTGATTCACCACGGCGAGGCGACCAGGCTCCCCGGTTCGCGCGTGGAGACGCGTCACACCCACGGCACGGGTTGCACCCTCTCCGCGGCGATCACCGCCTACCTGGCTCGGGGATTGGAGCCGATCGTGGCCATCGGCAAGGCTAAGCAGTACGTCGCCGCAGCCATCGGAGCGGCTCCTGGCTTGGGAGCTGGCCATGGCCCGCTGCAGCATTTCCCCAGAGGCTGGCCGGAGCGGGCTGACTGATCCAGACGCGGCTCGGCACCGAGCTTTGACATCCCCAAGCGGCTTCCCGGCCCAGCGTGGGTACACTCGGAGTGGGACATCAGACAGGAGGTGCCACCATGAAACTTGCGCACAAGCAGCGATCGATCGAACGGCTCGGATCCACCGCCAGCGACGCCGCCGGCGCGGTGGCGGTGGTTATCGGCAGCGGGGTCAAGAGCGCCGGTGATGCGGTCGGCCCGGCCCTCAGCGCGGTTTCGCAGCAATTGCCAGAGGTAGCCAGCCGTATCGCCACCTCGGTTCAGCCAGCTGCCGACACCGCCCAGAAGCGGGCCGCCGAGGTGCTGTCATTAGCCAAGGACCGGTCGGCAGACTTCGCCGATATGGTGATTCAGGCCGCCTACGAGGCCACCAAGTCCCTTCCCGACGACGCCCGCAAGCGGGTCGAGGGTTCGCTGCGAAAGACTGGGATCGAGCCGCCGCGCAAGCGCCGCCGAGTGTCCAAGGCCTGGCTCGCGGGAGGGGTTCTGGCAGCGGCTGGCGTGGCGTTCCTCTTCTCGGGTACCGTCCAGGACCGGGTCTACGACTTGGTTGACCATATCCGCGGAGAGGACGAGGAAGGAGAGGGTTTTGAAGCCTCGTTCACGGCCCCCGCCCCCAGCCCGGCCGCCAGCCCCACGCCCGACGACTCGACCAAATAGGCACAGCCCGGTAAACCACCGACCGTGATCGCCGGCCTGACTCAGCGGTGGGACCGTACGACCCTGCCGCCAGCCCGAGCTTTGGCGAGGGCTTGGGGACCCCTGGTCCTGATCCTCACGGGGGCCGCGGCGACCATGGTGCTCCCCCGGATCTTCGGCGACCCCCAGAGCGTTGACCCCGATCTCTGGCGGCTAACGGGCTACTTCGCGGCGATCACCGCGGCCACCGTCTTGCTCCGGTCGCTGCGAAGCATGGCTCCTCTGGCGGTCGCCCTCTTGACCCTGACCTTTCCCTACTCCTGCTGGCTCTGGCTTCTGGGCTACGCCGGTCCGGCGCCTTCGTTCGCCGGGGAGCCCTACGGACTCGCCCGCAATGCGTACGCAGGGGTCGCCTGGCTGCTGGTGACCTTCGTCATGGCCGCTGCTTTCTACTACCTGACCCCCAAGCCTCGACCCAAACTCAGGCTCTGGACCCGACCCCGGCGGGGAGCCATCCTCCTGGCCCTCTCACTGACGTTCCTCTTCCTGATCGTAGCCTTCGCGCTGCCCGGGCCCTTGATCGGCCGGGAGGGGGTGCCGCTGCTATCTCTGGGCGGCTCCGCCGCGGTGGCTTATGGCGTGGCGAACGCCACCAGCGCGATCGCCCAGGAGATCCAGTTTCGCGGGGTGTTGCTGGCCGCCCTGGAGCGCCAGCATTCGCCCTGGGCAGCTCTGATCATCCAGGCGCTGATCTTCGGGATCGCCCACATTGCCACCCAATACCAGGGACCGGCCGACAGTCTCATCCCGATCGTGATCCTGCTCGGAGTGCTCTGGGGCTGGATGACCCAGCGCAGCAACAGCGTTTGGCCGGCGGCGGCGGTTCACGTGGTGGCCGAACTCTTCCTGGTGGCGACGATCGTGAGTGGTCTCTATGGGAAGTAGCTCATGAGAGTTGTCCGCCGGATCGCCACTCGGTCCATGCTGGCGGTGGGTTTGACCTTCGCTTGGTCAGTGATCCCGGCCGTGGCGGCGGGGGCTTGGTGGGTTCCCGCGCCCAGCGGAACACGAGAGATCTCTGCGGTGGCATCAAACCAGGGATTGACCACCCTCGCGATCTCAAAGGGCACTGCAGGGTGGTACTCCCCGAGGTCTGGAAGCTTCGCATCGATCAAAGCACCTTCCGGAACCGCGTCGACGCTCGGCCCGGCCGTAGCGGTCGCGGCCACGGGAGAAATTGGTGTTGCCGCCTACGGACAAGGCCAGCTGCTCGAGGTGTCGAACGGGGAACCACTTCTCCGGTTGCCTTCGGTGAAGGGGGTTCCTAGGGCCGCGGCTATGGTTGGAAGCGACCCCTTGATCGTGGCGGTCGTCACCTCCCGGGGACTCTTCGCCGGGCGGCTCGGAAGCCGGCTCAAGAGGGTGGTGACCGGTGACGGACGTGCGGTGATCGGCCCGCCGAAGTCTGGTCGCGATTGGCTGGCGCTCGTGAACGGCTGGCTCTGGGAGAGTTCAGATGGTCTGATCTGGGTCCGCTCCCACGACGCGCCCAACTTTGGTCTTCAGACGGAGGCCGTGGCTGAGCTCTCCTCCGGTCTGATCCTGGTCGGTCAACCAGGAGGGCTCATCTGGCGAGGCGCTCAGCGCAGATGGTCCAGGGCCTTCCAGCTCCTACCCTACGGCGGGCTCGGCGGAGTGCCGACGGTGACCTCCTTGGTGGCGGATGGATCGACCTCGGCATACGTGGCGACCGAAGGCTTCGGCACCCTTCTGACTCCGGATGGCGGATACAGCTGGTACCGGGCCCCGCCCTCCGCCGGGGCGATCTCCGCGCTGGCCACCGTCGGTCCGGTGTTCTCCGCGAAGCCTCACGGCTTCGTCGTCGCGCTGTCCCCGGGACGGGTCTTTCTGCACCGGCTGCAGCTGCTCCCGCAGCCGCCCATCTACTCCCTAACGGGTGAGACTGCCGAGCTGGTGGGCACCGCGGCCGTGACTCTGGCCTCCGTGCTCCTGGTCGTGTGCCTGCTCTGGCTTCTAAACCGGCGACAGCGCCGGCGCTCCGTATGATCGGGGTGGAGGCAGCGGGAGCGGGTTAGGCCATGGGATACAGGGCGGGTCAGGACATGCTCCGGTGAAGGCGGTCGTGATGGCGGGGGGCGAGGGCAGTCGGCTGCGCCCGCTCACTAGCCGGCGCCCCAAGCCGCTGGTCCCGGTGGTCGGTCGGCCATGCATGGAGCACGTGCTGCGGCTCCTGCGCCGGCACGGGATCACCGATGTGATCATCACTCTGCAATACCTCGGCGCCAGCATTCGCAACTACTTCGGGGACGGTGCCGAGCTGGGGATGCAACTGGACTACGTCGTCGAGGATCGTCCCCTGGGCACAGCTGGCAGCGTCAAGAATGCCGCCAGCCTGCTGGACGAGACCTTCATCGTTATCAGCGGCGACGGCCTCACCGACATCGACCTCACCCAGGCGGTCGCCTTTCACCGCCACCACAATTCGCAGGCCACCCTAGTGCTGTCCCGAGTCGGCAATCCGCTCGAGTACGGGGTGGTGATCACTAGCGCCGATGGCCACGTGGAGCG
>PKXR01000239.1:0-2757 GCA_003133485.1 Candidatus Dormiibacterota bacterium | reverse complement strand
ACGGTCGGGAGAGGCTACTGGTGCGACATCGGCAGCGTCCAGAGCTACCTCCAGGCCAACTGGGACGCGCTGGAGGGCCGGGTGGTCTGCGAGATCGCTGGACAGCGGACCGGTCCCTCGCAGTGGACCAACTAGGGGGCTTCGGTCGCCGACACCGCCCGAATCGAAGGGCCGGCCTTCATCGGTCGGGATGCGGTGATCGGGCACGAGGCGTTCCTCAACGGCCCGGTGGTGGTGGATCGCTACGCGGTGGTCGACGCGGGGGCCAAGGTGAGCAACAGCGTGCTCTGGCCGCAGGTCTACATCGGCGAGCGCAGCCGCGTGCGCCAAGCGGTTGTCTGCAGTTCCGCCACGCTCAAGCCCGACGTCCTGCTCCAGGACGCCACCGTGATCGGCGACGACTGCACCATCGGCGCCGGGTCGGTGGTGAAGCATGGAGT
This sequence comes from Candidatus Dormiibacterota bacterium, assembly GCA_003133485.1. The sequence goes on along the minus strand of PKXR01000239.1, from coordinate 2,317 downwards.
GCGGATCTGGCCCGGCAAGGAGATCGAGGCCGGCTCGGTTGTCCATGAATCAGTCATCTGGGCCGGGACCTGGCGGAGCAGCCTCTTCGGCAAATCAGGGATCACGGGGATCATCAACGTCGAGCTGACCCCCGAGTGGTGTGCCCGCCTGGGCGCCGCCTGGTCGGCGACTCAGCCCAGGGGCAGTCAGCTGGCGATCTGTCGGGACCGGAGCCCCGGCTCCGGCATGATCAAGCGGGCCATGATCTCGGGGATGCTCTCAGCGGGCGCTCGGGTGGTCGACCTCGGCGAGCTCCCGGTGCCGGTGACCTGCCACTACACCAGGGAGTCAACCGTGATCGGCACGGTACACGTGCTGGCCTCTCCACTGGACGCGCGTTCGGCGGACCTCATGGTGATGGACGACCGCGGGATGGCGCTCGATCGCCGCCAGGAGCGACGGCTGGAGAACACCTTCTTCCGGGAGGACTTTCGCAGGGTTCTTCCCGGTGAGATCACGGACATCACCGACGCCGACGGGGCTCTGGCAGGCTATGGACGGCACGCTGCCGCGCAGCTGGAGCTGGACGCCATTCGCGGGGCCCATCCTCGGGTCCTCGTCGATTTCGGTTTCAGCAGCGCCTCGCTGATCTTGCCCTACCTGCTCCGGGAGGCTCACGTGGAGGCCATCACACTGCGGTCGGGGTTCGAGGAGGACGCTGCCGTCTGGCCCCAGTCCCGCAACCGGGAGGAGGAGCTGAACCAGGCGTCCGCCATCACCAAGACCGTGGCCGCCCTGCTAGGGGCGCGGCTCGACGCCTCTTCGCAGCGGCTGACCCTAATCGACGATGAGGGCGAGATCATCAGCTACGAGGAGGCCGCTTGCCTGCTCACGCTGCTGACTCTGCGAGCCAAGGGGCCGGGTACGTTGGTCGCTCCGGTGTCGGCTTCCCGGCGTCTAGAGCGAGTGGTGGCCAACAACGGTGGCAAAGTGGTGCTGACCCGGGTCGACAGCGCATCCATCGTGCGGGCCGCAACGCGCAACGAGGCGTTGGTCGCTTTCGACGAAACCGGTGGCTTCGTTTGGCCGTCGCATCTCAGCGCCTACGACGCGATGTACACCCTGTTGACTACGGTCGAGATGCTGGTCACTACCCACAGCCGGCTCTCAGAGCTGCGTCGGGAGCTGCCCCCGGGCGCCCACCTGGAGGCACCGGTGGCCTGTCCGTGGGAGGTCAAGGGTGAAGTCATGCGGCTTTTGGTGGAGAGCTACCGGAGCGAGCGCCTGGACCTGACCGATGGGCTGAAGGTGGACATCGACGGCGGCTGGGTATTGATACTTCCCGACCCCGACCGACCCAGCTACCGGGTGATCGTCTCCTTGGAGAACGACGCCGACGCCCGTCGGGAGTTGGCTCGGTTCGTCAAGGCAGTTTCCGAAACCGTGGACCGTAGTACTCAGGCTGGTGCAGCGGGAGCGGCGCCAACCGGTGCTGAGCTGACCTCCCAGGAACTGCCTGCCTGATCTTGGCGCCGGCTCGGTCCGCAGGGTCGGCCAGCGTTCCGAGCGGGCGTCCGACCCAGCACCGAGATCCAAACTTAGGGAAGTTATAATCGCGCCCGCAAGCGAGAGTAGCTCAGTTGTTAGAGTGCCTGCTTCCCAAGCAGAACTCGGCACGCATCAGTTCTGCCGACGCCGCTATCCTCGGGTTGCGCACCTCGCTGCGGGAGTAACTCAACGGTAGAGTGCAACCTTCCCAAGGTTGAAGTTGCGGGTTCGAGCCCCGTCTCCCGCTCCAATTTTATCAACAACTTGCAAAAACCAGCTTCACCCTGTGCTCCGTTTGTGCTCCGTTAGCGGCATGAAGGAAGCACAGAGTGGAAACGCGGTATTCTCAATCGCCAGAACGAGGTGCGGGAAACGCTATGTTCTTTGTTTCCAATTTACTGTCGTCTTCCCAAGCTGGACGTCGCNNGGCGAAATGCAGCTTCCGCCTGCGCCCGAGTGAGCTCATCGTTCGCCACCAGCTGTTTGAGGACGTGAAGTTGACACTGCTTGGCCAGTGCGAAGTGACGCAGGGGGTCGTAGGGCGACGGTGACTGGGGAAGGCCGGCAAGCATGGCGGCCTGGGCCCAGTCGAGCCGATCCGGCGTTACACCGAAGTAGCCTCGCGCGGCCGCAATGTCGCCCCAGTAATGGCTGCCGTAATAGACCACGTTCAGGTACATCGCGAGAATTCGGTTCGGAGAGATAGATCCTAACTGCGAGTCGGTAGCCTCCACCCGGGGCGGCCCGTCTCCCTCCCCACCCGGCCTCGGGGCTAGGCCCAGCCCCGAG
>PKXR01000039.1 GCA_003133485.1 Candidatus Dormiibacterota bacterium | reverse complement strand
AACCTAGCCCTACTTCTGAGGCATCAAACGCAGCCGGGTTCTAATCGATCACGACAGCTCTTCGGCGACGATGCTGGGGTAGAGAATCAGTCCGACTTTGGCCGGGGCCACTAACAGCCCTTCAATGCCAAGGAAGCGCGCTCCTGCTGCGCCACGGGCCCCTGAGATCAGCTTGAGATCAGACTTCGCTCTGCACAAAGTCGTGCATGGCATTTGTGCACACTTCCATGAAAATTTCGCCCTGAAGTTGCCCCAAGCTGATCATGAGATCAACGGGTAGCAGGGGGTCAAGGCCACACTGGGCGGAAGATTATTGTAGCCGTAGCCCGATAGTCGGCTTCGTCGACGAACATCGCCAGGAGAGCCAGTAACCGCCTACTAGCGGCCAGCTAATGGCGGAAGGCCTACTCCAGCCCTTGCTTTTGGCACCAAGCGGTAGCCATGTTCCTGCCAGGCTTTTAAGGGCTGCTCGGTGGGCTTTGTCGGCGAGCGAGTTACCTCCTGCAACTCTCGCCGACACCACCCGGGGTATTTCAGCACCCTGCGCAAACGCCAGACGGGTGGTAGCCAAAGCTGCGGTGTCTGAGATAGCCCTGTCGGCAGCCATCCCTGCTTCCCCCGAGAGGCGCATCCTCACGGACTGGCCCATCTCGCCCGCAGCCGTCCAAGCCCCGTCCCTTCAATTCAAGCGAGCCCGCCGCAAGCTCTCTCAGGGCGGAGCGCTCAGGGGTGACGGCACTTCCGGAACCAGGGAAGGGGAAAGGGGCCGACTCCCGGCGAGACTCTGCCGAGATGCAAGGGTGCGGGACATACGGAGGAATCGGCCCGCTCAGCCCGGGTAGTGGAGCAGCAGCACCGGGGGATTGGCGCGGGCGGCCCCCACCCCGACCGCCCAGCAGCCTCCCTCGCTCTGGCAGGCTATGGAAGTTAGCCCGCCGCCAGCCAGAGCCTGGGGCACCCAGCTCCCACCGGCTCGGCGCTCGATCAAGGAATGCTGGGCGTTGTTCGAACCCACAGCGAAGCATGAGCTCGAGCTGAGGCACCCCACCTGGTACAGGTAGCCGCCCCCCTTGGAGGTCTGTTGGCTGGTGCGCCAGCTTCCCCCCTGCAGCTCCTCTAGCAGTGGCTCCTGATCGAGGGAGCGGCCTTTGTACTTTCTGGGGCCTAGGTCCCCCGCCGCCCAGCAGGAGCTGGCCGAGCTGCAGCTGACCGAGTTGAGAAAGGTCCCGCTCTCGGGTCTCGGGTTGGCTGCTCCCACGACCGTCCAGCCGCTGCCCTGGTAGCCCAGGACGAGCGGCTTACCCGAGCCGGAGTTCCCCACGTAGTCCTGGTACCCGACGGCCCAGCAGGAAGCGGCGCTGGGGCAGGAGATCCCCTCCAGCTGATCCTCCCGGGCCTGGCCCGCGTTGGGGCTGGGCACGATCGACCAGGAACTCCCGTTGTACTGCTCGACGAGAGTGCCCAGGGTGTTGGAGAACCCGACCGCCCAGCAGTCCGAGCTGCTGACGCAGCTCACCCCCCGCAGTGATGCCTGGTAGAAGGGCGGGGTTCCCCCGCTCGGTCCCGGAACGATGGTCCAACCCGCGCCGTTGTACTGCTCCAAGAGCGGGATGTTGCCAGCGTCGTTGTAGTCCCCGACCGCCCAGCAGTCGGTGGTCGAGGGACATGAGATTCCGTAGAGGTAGGCCTGCAGCACCGCCCCGGTGGTCGGATCGGTGGGGTTGGGGCTGCTCTCCGTCGTCCAGTTGCCGCCCCGGTAGGCTTCGATCAACAAAGTGGAACCGTTGGACCCATCCCCCACGGCCCAGCAGGAGCTCAGGCCAGGGCAGGCGATCCCGTTCAGATCGCCGTGACTGCCGGCCCCGCTGGGCGGCGCCACCGACTTCCAGGAGGCGCTCGCGGCCAGTTGGGTGGCCGGGACCGCGCCCCCCGGGGAGAGCGCGCCCGAGGTGACCAGGACGAGCCCTAGCGAGAGGACTGGCAGGAGGGCCGTCAGCCCGCCGCGGGCCAACTAGGCTCCGGGCAAATTCGCATGCGGCCCTGAGTATCGGGTAGGCCGGCGGCTCTGTCAACGCCGGTCCCTCTGGCAGGTACTCGCTCTTGGGTTGGATCGTGGCTCCAGGACCCCGGCGAATTCAGGAATGGGAGGGGACCTTTGTCATCTCCAAACTCTGAAGTTGGATCAGATCCTCTTCGAAGACTTCTCGCTCTCCTCCTTCGCCCAGGTGGACCATCTGCGCCGCTTAGGCGGGGTGGCCAGCGTCGGCCGGGCCCGGGCGAACATCCGCACCGTCGAGCTGACTAGGGTCCAGCTGGAGCCCCAGGACGTGCTGCTGCTGACGCTCTTCCCCTGCTCGGTCTGCTCGGGCTCTGGTCGGTCCCCGACCTTCTCCGCGAGATGGCGGGCGGTGACCGCCAGGTCGCGCATGAGGTGCTCTTGGACCTGGCGCTGTCGGTCAGCCAGCTGGCCGAAGCCTGTCTCGCAGCAGGCGCCGACGGTGTCTACTACTCATGCTGGAGCCAGGACGTGCTCTCGGACACCGAGTACCGGGAGTTGGGAGTGCTTACGACCTTGGCCGGACTGTGGGGAGCGGCGGCCGCGGAGTTTCCCCTCCTGCACGTGCGCGAGGCGCTCAACGAATGGGTGGAGCGGTACGCCAGCAACCCCGTCCGGGTGGTGGGGCGGAGCGGGGCCGAGGGCTCCATCAGCCTCTCCACGGGCGCGCTGTCCTTTCCCGGTAAGTTCGTCCCGGGAGAGACTCCTATCGGTGGCAGGCGGGCTCCGCGCGGCGGGATGTCCAGCAGCCCCAGCCCCCTTCTGCTGGACACCACTTGGCGCGAGACGCCCATGGTAGAGTGCCAAATGCCCGCCATCAGGGGGAGTGAGCCATGTCCAGCCTCGGTCGGATGGCGGCCAGAGCGACCCGGAGGACACAGAAAGGTAAGCGGGATACCTTGAAGCGCTGGCTGCTATGCCGGTGCTTGGCAGTCACTCTCATAGCCGGAGCTTTGACGAGTTTTGGTTTGGCTGTGGTCACGGCCCCTGCTGCGGCAGGAAAATTCGCCAATTACTTCAGTCTCAACCCCTGCAAGATTCTCCCCAGCTCGGATATTGCAGCGATCATCGGTGCTAAGAGCACTCATCAGATCATTCTTGATTTGAACACCTACGCATGTGGTTGGTCTACAGGGCATCAAACAGCGGATGTTACCGCGGCGCTCTCGGTGGCCATAGTCGAGGAGGCGACGGAGAACAATTATGCGGAAGCCGGAGTAAGCGTATCTCCCGTGGCCGGGCTACCGGCTAACTTAGTTGTCTTTTCGGCCACCGCGCTGCAGCCTAACTTGGTGGCTCGAGCCCACGTCCAGTTCTCGGTCCCGATCAAGGGCCGTTATTGGGAAGTCCAGGGGGAGTCTGGTAGTAGTGCCCAATTAGAGAAGTTAGCTAGAGAGTTGTACGCAGCACTGGGCGGGGAGGGCAACACTCTAACCACGATTCAGAGTGCCAGTCAGCAAGAAGCCATCGATATGAAACAATTTATCGTGAATATTCAGGCAGGTGGTAAGACTGAGGCTAAGGAGGAATGCGAAATGGATGAGGCTATAGCTGGGAGTTCGGCTGCCGCTTGTTCGGGGGTAGCGGCGCCAGATGTGGTCAAGGCTTATGTGCAGGAGCTACAGGAGGATCAAACCAAATTAGCAGCGGAACTGGCTTTTATCGACCAATCCGGGCATAGTGTAGAGTCGGTGGGAGCCGCGGTGCAAGCCGCGCAACAGTTAGTTTCCGCACTCACGTCGCTGTTACCCAAGGCGGGAACGGGAGCGAAGGGCGTGCTGGGTAATCTTGAGAGCTCTGTCGGCTCTTCCTCGAAACCAGTGCGAGGTGCGATGATTGCCATAGCTAACTTGAACGCCTTACTGACAGCTAAAGAAGAGCAACTCAATATACAACCTAGCCCTACTTCTGA
>PKXR01000105.1 GCA_003133485.1 Candidatus Dormiibacterota bacterium | reverse complement strand
TCCCGAAGGTTGTGCTCGCGGGCACCGCGGATCGAAATGAAAGCCTGTCCCATCCCGGTGTAGCGTACCGTTCCGCGACCGCGGGCAAACGCCCGTACGCCGTGCTGGAGGACTGAAGGCGGCGGCCCCAGCTCAACTGCCAAACTCCCCCGATGGCTCCCCATCCGGCACCTTCGTCAGCCGACGGCCACTTCGCTTGGTTGGGTGTTACGCGCCTGGCGGAGTTGCTCCGGCGACGCCAAGTCTCCCCCACCGAGGTCCTGGGTGAGTGTCTAGCCCGCATCGATCGGCTTGATTCCCACCTGAACGCCTTTGTGGCGATCCTCCGGGAGCCTGCTCTCGCCCAAGCGGCCCAGTCCGAGCGCCGCTTGGCGGCCGGTGAACCCGGCCCCTTGGAGGGGGTGCCGATCGCTATCAAGGACAACCGAGCCGTGGCTGGCTGTCCTGTCACCAACGGGTCCCTATCCAGTCCCCGGGGTCCGGCGCCCCGTGACGCGGAGGTGGTGGCCCGGCTGCGCAGAGCGGGCGCCATCCTGGTGGGGAAAACCGCCCTCCCCGAGTTCGGCGCCATCCCGGTCACTGAGAGTATCCGACTCGGCGCCAGCCGGAATCCNNAATCGTGCTGCGGGGTCTTCGCGCTCAAGCCGACGCGGGGCCGGATATCTCTAGGCCCGGAGGGCGGAGACGGCCTCGGTGGTCTGGTCTCGGACGGCTTCCTCACCCGGAGTGTCGCCGACACCGCACGGCTTCTGGACGTGGTCTGCGGACCGTCACCAGGGGACCCTTACCCGCTGCCGCCACCGCTCATCCCGTTCTCGGCGGCCGCGGCCATCGCACCCGGCAAGCTAAGGGTGGGATTCACGACGATCCCGCCCACAGATGTTCCCGTCCACCCGGCCTGCGAGGCGGCGGTTGCTACGACCGCAAAACTGCTGGAGGAGCTCGGCCACCAAGTGGAGCCGGTCGACCCCCATTGGAAGAAGGAGCGGACGGCCCGAGACTTCCGCACTCTGTGGGCCGCTGCCATAGGCCTCACATTGCGCGCCGTCGAGCTCGAGGGCGGGGATCCGGAACGGGTTCAACCCCATGTCCGAGCCCTGGCCGATCTGGGCGCTGAGCTCGGGGCGGTCGAATACCTTCTGGCGCGCCATCGACTGCTGCTCTTCGGAGCCTCACTCGCCTGGCTCTGGCAACGCTACGACGTGCTGCTGACCCCAACCCTGGCCCAGCCTCCCCTGCTGGTGGGCGAACTCCTAGATGGCCCGGACAGCGGTCCTTTCGCGGTCATGGACCGCTCGGATCGGTTCAGCCCCTTCACCACGCTGGCCAACATCACCGGTCAGCCGGCGGCGCAGCTGCCGGTGCACCAGCACCAGGGATTGCCCATCGGGGTGCAGCTGATCGGTCGACACGGCGACGAAGGGACCCTTCTTCAGCTGGCGCAGACGCTCGAGGACGCCAGCTCATGGACGACCGCGCGTCCGCCGACCAGCTGAGCCAGGCCGCTCGGCCCCGGAGCTAAACCAGCTTCGCCTCCAGGAAGATGTCGACACCCGCCAGAGCTTTGGAAACCGGGCAGGACAGCTTCGTCAGATGGGCTTGCTCCTGGAACTCCTCGTCGCTGATGTCCGGCACCTCGGCGGCTGTGACCAAGTGGATGGTGGTGATCCGGAATCCCTCGGTCAGCTTCTCAATCGCCACCTCGGCCGCGGTCTCCAGGCGGGCGGGCGGATGGCCAACGGCGGTCAAGCCCCCGGCCAAAGCCAAGTTGAAACAGGCCGCGTGGGCCGCCCCCAACAGCTCTTCTGGATTGGTACCTGCGTCGGAGGCAAACCTCGAACCGAAGCTGTAATCCGCGGCCAGCGCGCCGGTCTCGGTGCGAATGCTCCCGCCGCCGCCTTGGTCGCTGGGAGCCCAGCTGGCCCTAGCCTTCCTAACCGGCATGGATCGCCCTCCTGGTGTTCTGCTGGTTCGCGGGTCTCCAGTCTCTTGCATCCCACGATGGATGGGGTCGTTTTCCGGGATGAAGTATTTCCCGGAGGTGTCCCTAGGCTCGGCGGCGCGGACGCGTTGCCGCACGCTGGGGGCGTTTCGGTGCAGCCGCCCGGTCTGAGGGTGTCGGGCCCATGTCGGTCGCCATCCTGCGCAGCGCCACCAACCGGTCTCGCATCTGAGCCGCCCGCTCGAATTCCAGGTTGGAGGCCGCCTTGCGCATCGCCTTCTCTACATCCTTGGTGAGCCTCAAAAGCTCGTCCGGGGGCAGACCCACCGTGTCCTGGAAGTCCGCCGCCGCCTCCTGCAACTCTGCCCGCACCATCTCCTGCTCCCTGACCGCTTTGACGATGGTGGCCGGGGTGATGCCGTTCGCCCGGTTGTGGGCCGCCTGAAACTCTCGGCGGCGGGCGGTTTCGGCGAGGGTCGCGCTCATGGCGTCAGAGATCCGGTCGGCGTACATGACTACTCGGCCGTGGACGTTGCGGGCAGCCCGGCCAGCGGTCTGGATCAAGGAGCGGAAACTGCGTAGGTAGCCCTCTTTGTCGGCATCGAGGATGGCGATGAAACTCACCTCGGGCAGGTCCAAGCCCTCCCTCAGCAGGTTGATCCCGACGATCACGTCGTAGACCCCCAGCCGGAGGTCCCGGATGATCTCGACCCGCTCTAGGGTTTCGACATCAGAGTGCAGATACTGGACCCTGACCCCCGCCTCTCGCAGGTAGTCGGTGAGATCCTCGGCCATCCGTTTCGTGAGGGTGGTGACTAGGCACCGTTCGGAGGCCGCCACCGTGCGCCGGATCTCGACCAGCAGGTCGTCCACCTGCCCCTTCGAGGGTCTAACCTCGATGTTCGGGTCGAGGAGGCCGGTTGGTCGGATCAGCTGTTCGGCCACCTGGGTCGAGTGTTCCAGCTCGTAAGGTCCGGGAGTAGCCGAAACGTAGATCACCTGGCCCACCGACTCCTCCCATTCCGCGAAAGTGAGTGGGCGATTGTCCAAGGCCGAAGGCAGCCGGAATCCGTACTCGACCAGGGGGATCTTGCGTGAGCGGTCGCCCCCGTACATTCCGCCGATCTGGGGCACCGCCACGTGGGACTCGTCGACCACGATCAAGGTGTCCTGGGGAAGGTAGTCCATGAGGGTGAAGGGCTTCTCCCCCTCCCGGCGTCCGCCCAGATGCCGGGAATAGTTCTCCACCCCGGCACAGGTGCCGGTCTCGCGCAGGATCTCGAGGTCGAACATCGTGCGCTGGCGCAGTCGCTGTGCCTCCAGCAGCTTCCCTTGGTGATCCAACTCAGCACCCCGCCACTCGAGTTCGTCCTCGATCGCGGTGATCGCTCGGGCCAGCTTGTCCCGGGGGGTTACGTAGTGGGAGGCAGGGAAGACAGTCAGCTCCTCTCGCTCATTCAGGATCTCCCCGGTCAGGGGGTCGAAATCAACGACCCGCTCGACGACGTTTCCGAAGAACTCGATCCGGCTGGCGATCTCCTCATACGCGGGCTGGACGTCCACCACGTCGCCCCGTACCCGGAAGCGGCTCCGCCCGAAGTCGAGGTCGTTGCGGGAATACTGCAAATCCACCAGCTTGCGGAGCAGGATGTCGCGTCGCCAACTCCCGCCCTTACGCACCTCGAGCGACTCCCCGAGGTAGTTCTCCGGCGAGCCGATGCCGTAAATGCAGGAGATCGAGGCGACCACTATGACGTCGCGCCGGGTCAGCAGCGAGCGAGTGGCGGCGTTGCGCAGTCGGTCGATCTCTTCGTTCCGGGAGGAGTCCTTCTCGATGTAGGTGTCGGTGCGAGCGATGTAGGCTTCTGGCTGGTAGT
>PKXR01000012.1:765-2763 GCA_003133485.1 Candidatus Dormiibacterota bacterium | reverse complement strand
GGGCCAGACAGTTGGTGGTGCAAGAGGCATTGGAGATGACGTCATGCCGGCTCGGCTGGTAGCTGGAATCATTGACCCCCATGCAGATGGTGATGTCCTCGCCCTTGCCCTGGGCCGGTGCGGTGATGATCACCTTCCTGGCTCCTCCCCTGTCGATGTGGGGCCGCGCCTGTTCCGCGCTAGTGAACAGACCTGAGGACTCGATCACCACCTCCACCCCGAGGGCGGCCCAGTCGATGTCGCCCGGAGCGGCGGCGGAGAAGATTTTCAGCTCTCGGCCATCCACCAAGATGCCGCCCTCCGTGGCGCTAACCTCGCCCGGGTAGCGACCCAGGATCGAGTCGTGACGGAGGAGGTGAGCCAGCACCGTCGGGCTGCCCACATCGTTGGCAGCCACGATCTCGAAGGAGCTGTGGTCGCAAGCGGCGCGTAAGACATTCCGGCCGATCCTGCCGAAGCCGTTGATCCCTACTCGGGTCGCCAACTCCCGTCCACCTCCTCGGCACACGGACTGCTCTCAATCGGGGATGGCGAGTTCTCCAGCGCATCCAGCCCGCGAAGTATAGACGCGACCGGCACGCTGGTCCCCGTCACGATGGCCGGGGACTGGTCAAGGTCGCTCCGGCAGATCTCGATGCCAGATAAGGGTGTTCAATCCGGCGGACTTCAGGCGCTTCCCCAGCTCCTCGGTGATGGCTACCGATCGGTGAAAGCCTCCGGTACACCCCACCGCCAGCCGCAGTACCCGCCGGGACCGTGCCTGGAATTCGGGCAGGACGGCATGCACCAGCTCCTCCGTCGACGCCAGCACCTGGCCGGCGAGCTCTTGCCCCAGCACGAATTCCTGGACCGATTGATCCAGTCCTGAGAGCATCCGCAGAGTTGGCTCCCAATAGGGGTTGCGAAGAACTCTGGCGTCGATACACCAGCCCAGATCGAGTGGCACCCCTCTCGGGTATCCGAAGGACTCCACAACTACCGCGGGCTGGTCGGCAGGCTGGGGCCTGAGGAAGCGGTCGAGCTGGCGCACCCGGGCGCTGAGGACCTGAGCGGTGAGATGGGTGCTGTCGAGGAGCAGATCTGCGCGCAGGCGAGCCGGAAAGAGTCGATCACGAGTGGCCACCAGTTCCCGGACCGCCAAGCTGAGCTCGGCTAACGCCGGGCGGTTGGACCAAGGTGGCATTGACCGCTCGAGGCAGGCGCCGTCGCTCGCCTCCAGCGCAAGCAGCACCGGAGCCAGTCCCGGCTTGAGGTTTTCAGGGTCGGCCGCGGGGTGCGGTTCTGGTCCGCCCTCCCAGCCCTCCGTCTGAATTCCGGCGCGCAGGAGAGCTGCCGCGACCACCGGCACCCCGGTCCCTGGAGGTCCGAACACCAAGATTCCCGGGGGTAGGGTCCGCGCAATTTCGTCGCTCACAGGATCTCCTTGATGGCCGCCGCGACCCCCCGAGAAACCCCAGCGACCGAGGTCAGCTCCTCCCAGGAGGCGCTGCGAATGCCGTCGACCGAGCCGAATCTAAGCAGCAGCGCTCGCTTGCGCTTCGGTCCTAGACCGCCGATCTCATCCAGCCGCGACCGCACCCCCGCCTTGANNAGCCGCGATCGCACCCCCGCTTTGGCTCGCTTCGCCCGGTGGCGGGTGATGGCGAAACGATGAGCCTCGTCCCGGACCCGCTGCACCAGAAAGAGGGCGGGACTGCCCTCGGGGAGATGGATCGGTTCGGACTCCTCGGGGACGTACAGCTCCTCGAAACGTTTGGCCAATCCAAAGTGAGGCAAGCCCCCCAACCCCAGGGAGTTCATGGCTCGGTGGGCAGCTGCAAGCTGGCCGGCCCCGCCGTCCACGATGATCAGGTCGGGACGTACCCCCAGACTGGCGTCCTTCTCATCGGCCTGGCCGATATGGGCCAGTCGTCGCGACAGAACTTCCTCCATGCTCGCAAAGTCGTTAGGTCCCTGAACGGTTCGGATTGCGAAGATCCGATAGTCGGCGGGCTTGGG
>PKXR01000012.1:0-698 GCA_003133485.1 Candidatus Dormiibacterota bacterium | reverse complement strand
TGTCTCAGCGAGGCGACCGCGGTCTCCTGGGCCCGGGCGAGCAAGGACCGGAACCGACCGCGCTGGGGCACCAACACGTCCACCTTGGACTGTCGTCGGCTCGCGAGAAACTCCGCCAGCAGCTCGGAGGAGAGTGGGGTCGCTGGCACATAAAGAGTCCTTGGGACATGGGGCGAGTTGGCGTAGTACTGGGAGGCGAAGCTGGTCACCACCTCCTCCAGGGTCAGCTCATTGACCCCTTCCAGCGGGTGGCGCTCCATCCCCTGGAGCCTGCCATCGCGGATCAGGAGCACGGCGGCCATCCCCTGGCCACCGGCCACGGCCACCCCCACGACGTCCACGTCCGCGCCCAGCCGGGGGGTGGTTATTTGCTCCTGGGCCAGCTTCTCCACGGTTTGGAGCCGATCTCGGAGGGCGGCCGCCCGCTCGAAGTCCAGGTCCTCGCTGGCCCTCTTCATCTCCGCACGGAGTCGCTCGGTCACCGCACCTACCTGGCCATCCATGAAGGCCGCCGCATCGTCAAGCATGGCGGCGTACGGTCCGGGCTTGATCAGACCGGCACAGGGACCGGCGCAGATGCCCAGGTGGTAGTCCAGGCATACTCGTCCTCTCCGGAAAGTGGCATCCGCACAGCCGCGGAAGGGGAAGACGGTTCGGATCTCCCGCACCGAGCGGCGCAGCGACTTGGCATCCGTGTA
>PKXR01000132.1 GCA_003133485.1 Candidatus Dormiibacterota bacterium | reverse complement strand
GTGTCCTGGTACTCGTCGACCAGGACGTGGTCGAAGCGGTGCCGATAGCGGGTCCGCGCCTCATCCGACTGCTGGAAAAGTTCCACTACCCGGAAGAGCAGGTCGTCGAAGTCCAGGGCGCCAGCGGCTTCCAAGAGAGCCTGGTAGCGGGGATAGACCGCGGCGACCTGCGACTCCACGTGACCCACCGCGCTCGCGGCGAAAGCGCGGGCGTCCTTGAGGTCATTCTTGGCCCGGGAGATCTCACCTCCAGCGGTAGCGGGACTGAGTCGCTTTTCGTCCAGTCCAGCCTGTCGAATGGCTTCCTTGATCAGGGCCTGACGGTCAACCTCGTCGTAGATAACGAAGTTGCGAGGAATGCCGATCAACTCTCCCTTGTCCCTGAGAATCCGGGCGCTACACGCATGAAAGGTGCCGAGCCACATGCCGTGTGGCTCGGCTCCAAGCAAACCGGTGATCCGATGGCGCATCTCGCGGGCCGCCTTGTTGGTGAAGGTGACCGCCATCACTCTGTCGGCGCTGGCCCGTCGCTGCGCCAACAGGTAGGCGATCCGGTGGGTCAGCACCCGGGTCTTGCCCGNNAGCACCAGGACCGGGCGATCCGGCGCCACCACCGCCTCCCGCTGGGCCGGATTCAGCCCCCGCAGCAGCTCCTCGCCACCGTCCTCGGTGCCGAAGTGGACCGATTGGCCAAGCCCGTTTGGTTGCGTCACTCGGCAGGTGAGGACGCAGCCGCGCTCAGCTCGCCGTAGAGCTCCGGACGCCGGTCCCCGAAAGCATGGTTGCGGGGAGTCCGCTGCTTGCGGACAGCGGCCTGTCGGAGATCCAGATCAGCTAGGAGCAGCGCCTCATCCGCTCGGGCCGCCGGACCGGCCAGCAGCCAGCCGTCCGGGCCGACAATGCAGCTGCTGCCGATGAACTCGATCTCGCGCTCGAGCCCAATTCGGTCTGCGGCAGCCACAAACACCTGGTTCTGGGTGGCTACCGCCACGGACGCGTAGTTGCCCATGATCCAACCCCGCTCATCGGCAACTCTCCTTCGAAAATTTGCCACCCAGTTGGTCGGGACGCAGATCACGTCGGCCCCGGCCAGGGCCAGCACGCGCGCAGCCTCCGGAAACCACAGGTCGTAGCAGACCAGCATCCCCACCTTGCCAAACGGCAGGTCGAACACCGGAAACCCGCTGTCGCCGGGCTCAAAGTAGCTCTGCTCGTCGTAGAAGAGATGGGCTTTCCGGTAGACCCCGATCACCCCATCCGGGCCTAGTAGGGCGGCGGAGTTGAAGCGCCCAGCGGCTCCCCGCTCACAGAATCCCGCCGCTAGGAAAACCCCGCGGTCGCGGCAGCTCTCCCCCCATCTGGCTAGGCATGGCCCCCCGACGTCCTGGGCAGCCAGGTCGGCCTCTCCGTCACTGGCGAATGCGTAGCCGGACGAGGCGAGCTCGGGCAACACGATCAGCTTCGCCCCAGCGTCCGCGGCCCGGGCAATCCACTTCGAGCCCCTCTTCGCGTTCCCCTCGGGATCTCCTAGTTGCGGTGCGTACTGGCACACCGCCACCTTGAGCAACGAAGTCTGTGGCATCTGGACATTCTCCGCCCGCCANNCCATGCCGCCCATGCCGCCCATGCCATCGTCGCCACCACCAGCGGGTAGCGCCGAAGCCAATTCGGGAACGTCCGCCACCAGGGCTTGGGTCGTGAGCATCATGGCAGCGACGGAAGCGGCGCTCTGCAGGCTTGTCTTGACGACCTTGGTGGGGTCGATGATGCCCGCCTTTAGCAGGTCGCCGTACTTCAGCGTCGATAGGTCTAGCCCTTCGGTGGGGCCCATGGCCAGGATCTTCTCCAGCGTGACTGAGCCATCCAGACCGGCGTTGGCCGCTAGCTGTCGGGTCGGAACCTGCAGAGCTCGGCGCACTATTTCAACGCCGGTCTCCTCGTCCGTCGTCCCGCCGATGGCGGATAGCGCGGCAGCCGCCACCAACAGACTCCGGCCTCCACCGGGGAGGATTCCCTCAGCGACGGCCGCTCGGGTAGCGTCGAGGGCGTCCTCGACCCGCTCCTTGCGCTCTTTGAGCGCGGTCTCAGTGGGGGCCCCGACCTTGATCACGGCCACCCCTCCGACCAGGCGTGCCTTGCGCTCCTGGAGCTTCTCGCGGTCCCAGTCGGACTCGGTCAGCTCCATCTGCTGATCGATCTCACGAACCCGGGCACGGACCAGTTCCTCGCTACCGCCGCCCTCAACGATCGTGGTGTCGTCCTTGGTAACAACGACCCGGCGCGCCGAGCCCAACTGCGACTCAGTGAGGCCATCGAGGGTGAGCCCCAGCTCCTCGGAGATCACCTCGGCGCCGATCAGGACGGCTATGTCGTGCAGCACGGCGGTTCGCCGATCGCCAAATCCGGGCGCCTTGACGGCACAGGCGGCGATGGTGCCCCGGACCTTGTTGACCACCAGAGTGGCAAGCGCCTCACCTTCGATGTCCTCCGCGATCACCAGCAATGGACGTCCCGCCTTCACCGCCAACTCCATCGCGGGCACAATGTCCGCGATCGCCGACAACTTGCGCGGCGTGACCAAGATCAGGGGCTGGTCCAGCACCGCCTCCATGCCATGCTGGTCGGTCACCAGATAGGCGGAAGCGAAGCCTCGGTCGAACTGCATGCCGTCGACCACCTTGACCTCGGTCTCGATCCCCGAGGAGTCCTCCACGGTGATCACGCCCTCGGGGGTCACCCTCTCCATGGCATCGGCGATCATCGCGCCAATCTCCTTGCTGCCACTGGCGATGGTCGCCACCTGGGCGATGTCTTTTCGACCCGCTAGCGGACGGCTCTGCCGGTCGAGCTCAGTCAGCACCAGCTGAGTTGCCTTCTCAATTCCCCGCTTGAGCCCCATTGGCGACGCCCCGGCTGCGAGGTTGCGAACCCCCTCCTCGACCATTGCCTCAGCCAGGAGCGCTGCGGTAGTGGTCCCATCCCCGGCCGTGTCGTTGGCCCGGCGGGCGGCCTCCGCCAGCAGCTGGGCCCCCATGTTCTCGAAGTGGTCAGGCAACTCGATGTCCCGGACGATCGTTGCTCCGTCGGTGGTGATCTGGGGACTGCCATAACGGCGGTCGATCACCACCGAGCGGCCTCGTGGACCGAGGGTGGGACGAACCGCGGCCGCCACCTGGGCCGTGCCCCGGAGGAGCGCGTCGCGGGCCTGGTCGTCGAACTTCAGCTGCTTGGCTGGCACTTNNACGGCCAGGATGTCTCGCTCGGACAGGATCAAGTAGTCCTGCTCGTCGATCTTGATCTCCGATCCAGAGTACTTGGCATAGATGACCCGATCGCCAATGACTACGTCGAGGGCAACCCGTTGCCCGGTTTGCTCGTTGTATTTGCCGTTCCCGACCGCTTCGATCAGCCCCTCTTGCGGCTTCTCCTTGGNNCTTGATGTCGATCGGGATCAGCTTGCCGGCCTCGTCGCGGCCGCCGGGACCGACGGCGACGATCTCGCCTTCCTGCGGCTTCTCCTTGGCGGTGTCGGGAAGGACGATTCCACTCTTGGTGGTCTCTTCCCGCTCGACCGGCTTGACGACTACACGGTCAGCTAGTGGCCGTAGCTTTAGGGCCATTCCCTACCTCCTGCACTGTTAGCACTCAACCCGTGTGAGTGCTAACAGTCTATCCCGGAGACCGTCCCATCTGCAAGTCTGCTCGGGGGATCGCTCAGGTCCACGTTCCCCCTGGCTCCAGCGGCTACGATCCGGGAGTTCATGACATCTCCCACTGAGCCGGCGTCCCTGGCCAGGCAGAGGATCGTCGACTACGACAGCGGTTTCGATTACTGCGCCTTCTGGGGCAATCGCGATTACGAGCAATGGGTCGAGGCGCGCACCCTGCGCCGGCTCCTACCCCGACTAAGAAAGGTGGACTGGTTCGCCGACTTTGGCGGCGGTTACGGGCGTAATGCCATTCATTACCAGGGCGTGGCCGAGCACGTGATTCTGCTGGACTACTCCGTCACCCAGCTCACCCGAGCGGCCGAGCGACTTGCCCCCGAGATTCAAGCAGGCCGGGTCCATTTGATCCGGGCCGACCTGGGCCGCCTGCCGCTAATCGACTCGGCCGTCGACGCCGCCATCGTGGTCCGCGTGCTCCACCACCTGGGAGACGTGGATCGTTGCCTGACTGAAATGGCGCGGGCCGTGGCGGGACGCTGGCTCGTGGATGTGCCTATCAAACACCACATCCTGGGCCGGGTGCGGGGAATCGCGCAGGGCCGATTCCGGGAAATTGCCGACCCTCAGCCGGTCGTCAGCGGATCTACCGAGTACCCCTTCTGGACCTTCCAACTGCGGGCGATCCGGTCATGCCTCCTGCGCGCCGGCTTCCGAACTCAAATCGTGGCAAGCGTCAATAATCTGCGTCGTTGGGATCAGGTCCTGCCCCACGGCGCGGTCGCTCCTCTTCGGCCGGTGGCTTATGTGATCGAGCTAGCGGCCCAGCGCATGGGACGCGGCTGGTGGGGTCCCAGCCAGTTCCTGCTCGCCGCGCGGAACTCCCCCCAGGGCCGGGACTTGAGAGAAGCTCCCAACGGCTTCTCCGACAGCCTCGCCGGGCTCGCCCGGCGGCTCCAGTGTCCCAGTTGCCGGAGCAGCCTGCGCTGGTCTGCGAGGGAGGCGGTCTGTAGTTGCTGTCAGCGGAGCTACCCCCGGCGCGAGGCCTTCTGGGACTTCGCCCCTGACAGCGCGGCGCCAGCCCCGGAGGTCCCCTGAGCGAGCAATTGGTCCGCCGGGATGCGCCCCTCCTCTCTTCGAGACGCTGGCGCACCGCTCCTGGCGGTGCACTGCACCAACCGACCGCCCGAATTCAGTTCGCAGCGATCCCCTCGACGCCTGAACCAAGCCCGGTCACAGAGCCAACTTCGGTCAGTGAGCCGTCCCCGTCAACCCGGAACTCTTCGACCTGGTCCGGGTCGGAGAAATGAAGATGCACGTGGAAGTGGATTCGGTCGAGGTGGGAGGTCTTGCCCAGACTTGCGCTCTGAGCTTCGAGACGGAGGCGCGGGCGGCTGACGTTGGGCTGACGGTAGAGTGCACCGAGTCCCAGGCAACTGCCTGGTGTGCATCCACCAGAGTGGAACGCGTCCTCTCGAACCTCATCACCAACGCCCTGCATTTCACGCCGCGGGGAGGCCGGATTGCCGTCTCCGTGGCCTTTCGTGAGAGCGAGGTCCAGGTTTCTGTGACCGACAGCGGCTCCGCTATTCCAGCATCGGCACCCGAGCGCGCCTTCGAGCCATTCTGGCGCGCGGACCCAGCGCGTTCTCCCGCCGCCGGGGGCGCCGGTCTCGGTCTGGCGATCTCCTAGAGTCTGGTACCGGCTCAGGGAGGCCGCATCTGGGCCGAACTCCCAGCTCCGGTGGGCACGCGGGTTTCGTTCGCCTTGCCAGCACGAGTCATCAAAGATCCCCCTCGGTCAGCGTTCACCGCAGCGCTCCCCAGATCCCGCCCACCCCCAGGGCGGCTCGCGAAAGCAGGCGACCGCCGTTTGGCGAGGCGACCTGGGTCAGACATATGCCCGAAGTCCAGGCTCGACCCCGAACGGCGCGGCGTCAAAGCCATCCCGCGCCACCTTCGTCCAAGCCGCCGCCCCGATCATGGCGGCGTTGTCGGTGCAGAGCTCAGGTGCGGGGATGGTGACCTCGGCGATGCCCTGCAGACGATCCCGCGCGAGCTGTCGCAGCAATTGGTTGCTCGCCACCCCGCCTGCCAGCACCACCTGCGTGCTGCCGGTCTGTTCGACCGCCGCCTCCAGCTGGGTGCAGAGGGTCTCGACTGCCGCCAGCCGGAAGCTCGCGGCGAGATCGGCTGCCTGCTGGTGGCTCAGCTCGCCCAGGTCGCGAACTAGATAGAGAACGGCTGTTTTCAGACCGCTAAAGGAGAATGCAAAGTCCGGCAGCACCGGCCGTGGCAGCCGATATCTCGAGGCGTCGCCCTCTCCCGCCAGCAGATCGATGGCAGGCCCGCCCGGGTAGGGCAAGCCCAACATTCGAGCCACCTTGTCGAACGCTTCTCCCACCGCGTCGTCGCGGGTTGCCCCCAGCAGCACGACTCGGTCGTGCGCTTGGTAATGAATCAGGTCCGTGTGGCCGCCACTGACCACCAGCGCCACGAACGGCGGCTCCAGTCCGGGGTTTGCAAGCCGAGCTGCCAGTACGTGGCCGCTCATGTGGTTCACCCCTACGACCGGCAGTCCCAGCCCGGCCGCGAGGCTCTGCGCGTAGGTCACGCCCACCGCCAGGCACCCCACCAGCCCCGGTCCCTTGGCCACCGCCACTCCATCGAGGGAGCCCGACAGTCCTCCCAAACCCTGGACCGCCTCCGCCACCACCGAAGAGATCCTCTCCAGATGCATGCGGGCCGCCAGCTCCGGGACCACTCCCCCAAACTCCGCGTGAGTGGCGGCCTGGGAAGCGATCACCGAACTCTCGACGGTGAAGTTGTCGCGGACCACGGCCGCAGCCGTCTCGTCACAGGAGGTCTCGAGCGCCAGCAGCCTCAACGCGAAGGGACGTGCTCTGCGGGTCGGGCGCCGAGCCCCTCGATCTCCAGCTGGTCCAAAATGGCCAGGAAACGCCGCTTGAACTGAGGGGCATGGATCAAGTCCGACCACATGACCAGCGCGTCTTCACCGTTGTCGGTGTAGTACCCGCGCCGCCGCCCGATCACCTTGAACCCAAAGTTCTCGTACAGATGGATCGCCGGTTCATTGTTGGGCCGCACCTCAAGGCTGATGAAGTTGGCATTCAGGGCGTAGGAGCGATTGACCAGGGCCGCGAAGATGGCCCGGCCATAGCCCTGGCCCTGGCACGCAGCAGCCACTCCGATGGTGGTGACGTGTGACTCCTCCCCGACCGCCCAGAGTCCCCCATAGCCGACCACCTGCCGGTTGCGGCGAAGGCACAAGTAGTGAGCTGCTCGGTTGTTGTTGAGCTCGCGCTGATAAGCGCTCCCCGGCCAGGGGGTGGGAAATACCGCCAACTCGATCGCCCGTACGTCGGCGATATCCTCGTCGCGCATCGGACTGAGCTGCAGCTGCTCGCCAATCAGGACCACTACCGAGCTCCTACTGGTTCCGCGTAGTCCGCCGTGACGCGATCGTACCCCGAGATCGGGGTTGGCACGGCGGTCACCATCCAGGCTAGCGCCATTCTCCGATCGCGGATAGCAGAGATCGTGATGGTTCCGATCGGCAACGGGTGGCCCTCACCCGGCGCCCCGATTACCAGGTGCAGCGCCGACCATTCATCGGGCCAGGCGACTCCCCGACCCAGCAGCCCGGCACCGCCCCGGGGACGCCACCCGATCGGGCCCCCTTGCTTCAGATGGGGCTCCAGCTCCTGCCCAAACGACCCTCCGCGGCCAGCGTCGGCTAGCGCCAGCACTCGCTCACCAAACGGATCAACCTGGGCGGCGACCACCTCCAGAGCGCCCACGAGGGCCAGCGGGCAACTGAGCGACTGGGCAGCGCCCAGGGCCGCCGCCAGGCCATTTCTCACCCCAATGT
>PKXR01000142.1 GCA_003133485.1 Candidatus Dormiibacterota bacterium | reverse complement strand
ATGTCACTTCGCTTGACTTCGCGGAGATGGCCACGGACTGACTTTTTTGTAACGGTCAGGGCGCGCCTATGCTTCGGGGCATGGCTGACCCGAGCGGGAAGGGTCCCCGCGAACAGAGCCTGCCGCGTCGCTACGGGTGGCCGGGTGTGTTTGCTGTTGTTGGGCTCGCGCTAACCGTGAGCGGGTGTACCAACCACGTAGCGGGCGCGGTGCTTCTCGCCGTCGCTCTGGTCTGGGCGCTTTCGCTGCTGTTCGAATCAAGCTTGCCTAAGGTTTCGTTTGAACGCTCCGAAGGGATTGCGATCCGGGTGCTTCCGCCAGAACGACAGGGACGGAACTGGCGGCCGCACTTTAGACCAAAGCCACCGCTCAGCGAGCTGGGCTATCTGGACTACGAACTCAAGTTAGAGGGCGTACTCGAACGACAGCGGATCTTCTCAACGCAATTGGGAGAGGCGCTCATGCGCGCCGATCGGGCGATAGTCGAGTCGCTCCGTACCGATCGCCCGATTCCGAGGTCCGATGTGAAAGGCCAACACCGATTGGCCAAGAAGGCGGCCGCGACGATTGAGTCCCACGTGAAGAAACTGGGCCGTATCGAGGCGAAGTATCGAGTCAGCTCCGAGGAGTTGGCCACGACCTATCTCGGATGGATCAGGACCGTCCCGGAGCCGGAAGGTGGCTGGATAGTTCTCGACTTGGCGTTTTGGATGACGGCGGCCAGGACTAGGCGGCAGGCCGAGACTAACCGCAATTGGCGCGAGTCCTTCCGGCGTATGCGTGACCACAACAGGAGCCGCGAAGCGAACCAAGCGCTGGATCGATTGGTTGGTGTACTAGACCGGCTGATTGAAGACACCAATGGTGGCCTCAAGTATTGCGCCGAAGCCCACGTTCTCATCTTGCGGCGTATGAATTCGGCTAAGAGAGCAGCCCCACAATCTCCTCTACAGACCACACATGATCCTCAACCCCCGCCGCCATCGCAGGAGTCCGGGGATAAGGGTTAGCCAGGCTTGTGTGGGGTCGAGCGAAGTTGTAATGCATGCTATGGAGATTCACTGACGCGATCAGGTTCTCGGCCTTCTTGGAGAATCCGTTGGTCAGCCGAGTGAAGCGGCGCATGCTCATCCGCATCGTCAGGTTCTGGCGCTCGACATGGCTGGCCGAGACCTTGGCTGGGTCCGGTGATCCGCTGACTGGTCGCTTCTCGGCGGTGACGAACTTCGCTGGACTGTAGCGGCGATCCGCGTCGGGGTTGGGTCCGTAGACCTTGACAAGCTGGGCAAAGTCCACGTCCGCACCGAACGCTTCCTCAACGGCGGTTAGGTAGCAGACCAGGCCATCCGTGGTGAGCTGGGTGCGGTTGGCGATCCGCTCCCGTACGTCCTGCATGAACTCGACGGCGGTGGGGGTGTCCCGCTCCCCGACCAGAGAACTGATGATGAGCTTCGTATCCGCGTCCATCGCCACCCACGTCCAGATATCTCCGTACCCGAACTCTCCCTTGTGCTCCTGGGGGACGTTGGCTTCCTTGGCGTAGCAGAAGGCCCAGATCTCGTCGGCCTCTACGCGGCGGCAGGTCAGGCCACGAAGGGCATCGTTCTGATACTCCCAGCAAGCGTCAGCTAGCTCGATCAGGAGTTTGGCGACGGTGTTCTTCGCCACGCCCGTCATGCGGACGGTGGCCCGGATGGAATTGCCCTCTACGAGAGCCTTTACCACCTGGACCCGCTTGGCTTGGGGGAGTCGGTTCATGAGGAGAGTGTACTGCATAACGCAGTACAAGTCAAGCGCTTTCTTGACTTTGTGCCGCTGTTTGCAGTACAGTGGCTCAATCATGTCCAAGGTCGAGATTCTTCAGATCAGGGTTAGCGAGGCCGAGAAGCAGGGATTCGTGGCGGCTGCGGGTCTCTCGGGTATTTCCCTGTCTTCGTGGGTGAGGGAGCGGCTGCGCCTTGCAGCCATTCGCGATCTGGAGAGCGCTGGACTTCAGGTGCCCTTTGTCGAAGCCATCCCTCTGAGGTCGGCGGATGAGTGAGCCGCGTAAGCAGATTGGATTCGAGCAGGGGGGTATCGGCTCTGTTCTTAAGAGGAATCAACTCGAAGTCCCGCCGAACCAGCGTGACTACTCCTGGGTGGAAGAGGTCCGCGAGCTGTACGAGGACTTGGTAGGGGCGATTAACGAGGGGAAGGACTACTTCCTGGGCACCATTGTCACAATCCCGCGCGAACGGACGCTTGAGGTTGTGGACGGCCAGCAACGGTTGGCGACAACTGCCCTCTTGCTCGCCGCTATCCGTGACTACTGCAGAGAGATCAGCGATGAGGTCTTGGCCGATGCAATCGAGACGGAGTTTCTTGCTGGATTTGATCGTCCGAGGCGTAAGCACGTCCCTAAGCTCCGACTGAATACGGACGATAACGGCCTATTCGAAGAGATCATTTCTGACGATCCCAAGCGGACGCTGCCGCGCGCACAGAGCACAGGGCAAACCTCACACAAACGCTTGCTGCAAGCCTTCGCAGATGCAAAGCTACACGTGAGGAAGTTCCTGGCTGCCGCAGATCCTAAGGATCACGGTGACATGCTGGAACGATTGGTGGCCTTTATCGAACACCGGGTGCTCGTCGTCCTGCTAAAGGTTCCCGACGACGCAGACGCATACATGATGTTCGAAACGCTCAATGATCGCGGCCTTCGCACGTCCCAAGCCGATCTTGTCAAAAATCATCTCTTCGGGAAAGCAGGCGACCGGCTGTCTGAGGTTCAGAGCCGGTGGTCGTACATGCGCGGCGCTCTTGAAACGCTAGACGATGAAGAAGTGACGATCACCTTCGTGCGCCACGTCCTGGTCCTGGAGAAGGGATACCTTCGCAGCCCCGCCGAGGCCTATGCTGCGGTCCAGGAGATCGCAAAGGCAGAGCAACCGACACTGACTTTTGCGCGCCAGTTGGAAATGTTGGCCCACGTCTACGTCGCGACCTTTAACTCAGACCACGACAGGTGGAATGAGTATCCCGACGCCGCTCGTCGGGCAATCCGGACCTTGAACCTGCTGGACATCAAGCCGATGCAGCCCCTCGTGCTCGCGATAGCCGAGAAGCTGCCCAAGCGTGAAGCCGCCGTTGCGCTCTCGTTCCTGGTAGCGCTTGGAGTGCGTTTGATCGTGGCGTCCACTATTCGCAGCGCATCCGTAGAGCGTCCCCTGTCCGAAGCGGCCAAGGGAGTCTTTTCAGGCGATCTGACCACGGCAGCCAAGCTCAGGGCTCAGTTGAAGCCCCTGACGCCGAGCGATTCCCTCTTCTCGGAGGCGTTCGAGAGGGCGCGAGTGACCAACGCTCGACTTGGCCGGTACTATCTGCGATCCCTCGAAATGACAGCCAAGGGGATGCCCTCGCCTTCGTTCGTTCCGACCGAAGATGCTAGGGTCATTAACTTGGAGCACGTTCTGCCCGAGAAGCCCGAAGCGAATTGGCCGCAATTCTCCCAGGATGACGTGGCCCAGTACTCGAAGCGACTGGGGAACATGGCCCTCATGCTGACACGGGACAACTCGAACCTGAGGAGTGCCAGCTTCGCCGAGAAACGGAAGGTATACGCCCAGTCTGGCTACGAGCTGACGAGTCAGATAGCTAGCGAGACGGACTGGACTAGGGAATCCATAGTCGAGCGCCAGAAGACCCTAGCGCGGCTCGCCGTGAAGACCTGGGCTGCCACCTGACCTAGCAGTCCTGGGGGTTCGGGGCTAGTTCTTACCCCACCTAGCCGCTGCCGCCTTCTTGGCGATCTCGTGCCGTTCCTCAGGCGAGAGCTTGGCAGCTCTAGCCTTCCCGCCCTTCTGGCCACCGAGCCTCCCTGGCTCCACGGCGTTAGGGTTCTTCCCCTGGTAGGGGTCGTACTCCGGGTCCGTCGCTTCCCGGATGATGGCGAAGCCCATCTGATTGAAGTCCGCTGGCTTCCTTGAGCGCTTCGGCATCCTCCTAGTCTACAACCGATCTCAAATTGGGGTAATTCAAACTGACCCACTACCCAGTTGAGATCAACCTGTAGTGGTTCAGGGATTCCGTCCGCGCAACAGTTCAGGGACTTTGTCATCCCGTCTGTTTCCACGGTGCTTTCCAGGGATGGTTGGGGGCCGGCTTCCAGGGAGTAGATCGTAGCGTGGGCCGCGGGCGGCTGAGCCGCGGTGGAGGGACCGGCAACTCGGGGGTGGTGAGACGGCCCAGACGCAGCGGTCCGGTGTGGGGCGGGGACTGGGTGGTGGCCAGACGGTGGCCCTCGTAGAAGACCACCAGGGCGCCGTCGAAACGCTGCTGGACCTCAACCCGGACCCGGGCCAGGCTGCGGGGGCCGGGGCGGGGGATGTCAATCACCTGGTCGGCGAAGCGCACGGTGTGGTCCAGGGCCACCACCCGGTGGAACTTGAAGCAGAAGAGCTGGTCCAGTTCCCGGGGACGGGGCCTCCAGGCCGCTGCTGAGTCCTGAGCGGGAACGGTGAACTGGCGGTTGTGGCGGGGCAGGTGCTTGGCCAGGATCTGGTTGGCCGCTTCCAGAGTGGCGGCACCCTGCAGCCGGAGCTCACTGGAGAGCCGGTCCTGGAAGGTGCCCCAGAGCCGCTCAATCCGGCCCTTGGCCTGGGGAGAGCGGGCCAGGATCAGCTCCACCTGGAGCTCGTCCAGCAGCCGGCCCATCTGGGTCAGCTGGCGCCGGCCGGAGAGCTGTTCCGCCAGGCTGGGCTCCTCCTTTCTGGTCTTCACGAAAATCCCATGTCTGCCTGAATAAAGCGCCAGTGGCACCCCCTTGCTCACCACCACTTGGCGCAACATCTGGAAGTACCCCTGTGCCTCCTCCTGCTCCCGGAAGGTGGCCCCCACCACCAGCCCGGTGGCGTCGTCAATGGCCCCACCAGGGTCAGGTAGGGGCCTCTGCCCTCGAGCCAGTCGTGCCGGCTGCCGTCCACCTGCAAGAGGCACCCCTCCTGGGCCATCCGGTCCCGCCGGTGGTGGGCCCTGGCCGGACGCCTTACCCGAGGGGCCGAGATGCCTGCCGCCCTCAGCAGCCGGTGCACCGTGGGCCGGGAGAGATGTATCTCCCCACGCTCCGCCAGAATCTCGGTGAGGTGGTGGCGGTTGAAGCCGAGGTAGGTCGTCTGGGCCAGTTCAACCACCCGTTTGACCAGATCCGGATCCACCGCGTTCACCGGCCGTCTGCCCCGGTTGCCATGGACCAGAGCTCCGGCCCCCACCTGCCGGTACCGAGCCCTGAGCCTTCTCAGTTGGCGTTCCGCCAGCCCCAGAAGTTGCCCCGCTTGGGCTGGGCTCAGCACCCCTGCCTCCAACTGGTTCAGCACCAACACCCGCCTCTGCTCAGCTGAGTTCAAAACGATCTTGTCCTTCATGGTCGGACAGAATCGCTGAACTGTT
>PKXR01000209.1 GCA_003133485.1 Candidatus Dormiibacterota bacterium | reverse complement strand
GGCCCGCGCAGCTGTCCGGCGGCCAGCGGCAACGTATCGCCCTCGCGCGAGCGATCCTCTACGACCCCCGCATCCTCATCCTCGACGACGCCACGAGCGCCATCGACGCCAGGACCGAAGAGTCCATCCACGATGCGCTCCGCACGATCATGGCTGGGCGAACGACTCTGCTCATCGCCCACCGTCGCTCCACCTTGCACTTGGCCGACCGCATCGTGGTCATGGTGCACGGCCGCGTCGTCGAAGCGGGCAGCCACGAGGAGCTCCTCGCCAGCAGCGCCACGTACCGTTCCCTTCTCTCCGGGCTGGAGGAGGAAGAGGCCGAACAGGCCGGCGACCGCATCGAGAAGCTGGCAGCCGTCGCCTCGGCCGGCCGATCGGGCCGCACGACGGCCTCGGCCTGGGCAGAGCACGACACCGAGGCGACTGCCGGAGGCGCCGTTGCCCGCACGATCGGGGCGCCCAGCCTCGGCGCCGGTCTCGGCGGCGGAGGCGGCGGCTGGCGGCGCAACCTGGCGCCGACGCCGGAACTGCTCGCCCGTGTGGCCGCTCTTCGCCCGATACGGGACTTCCCCACGGTCGATCTCGACAAAGAAACCCGCCACGACCGCTCCTTCAACCTCGCCCGCCTGCTACGGGAGTTCCGCAAGCCACTCCTCGTCGGGCTCGTGCTCGTCATCGTGGATGCGCTCGCGTCGCTGGCCGGGCCGATCCTCGTCAAGACCGGCATCGACAATGGCGTCTCGGTCGGCTCCGAAGCGGTCCTCTTCGCCGCCTCGGCGATCTATCTCGTCATCACGCTCGCCGACCTCATCGACGAGATCGGCGAGACGTTCGTCACGGGCCGGGCCGCCCAGCGGATCATGATGTCGCTGCGAATCCGGATCTGGGCACAGCTGCAGCGACTGTCCCTCGACTACTACGAGGGCGAGATGGCCGGTCGCATCATGACCCGCATGACGACCGACGTGGACTCCCTCGAGTCGCTGCTGGAGAGCGGTCTGATCACCGCGGTGGTGAGCGTCTGCACCTTCGTGGGGGTCGGGGTGGCGCTCTTCTTCCTCGACTGGCGGTTGGCGGCGGCCAGCCTCGTGGTGATCATTCCCCTGGGGATCGCGACCTCCATCTTTCGGCGCCGTTCGTCGAAAATCTACGACCGGGCCCGGGAGCGGATTGCGGTGGTCAACGCCGACTTCCAAGAAAGTCTGGCGGGGGTGCGGGAGGCGCAGGCATTCGGTCACGAGCAGCTCAGTCAGACCGAATTCCACCGCCTCGGGAACCGGTACCTGGAAGCGCGCCTGTCCGCCCAGCGACTGGTCTCGGTGTACTTCCCCTTCGTGCAGTTCCTCTCGGACGCCGCCGACGCCGTCATCTTGGGCTTCGGCGGATATTTGATCGCCAATGGACAGCTAACNNCAGCTGTCCCAGGTCTTCGATTCTTGGCAGCAGGCCAGCGCCTCGATGCGACGCATCCGGGAGCTGATGGCTCGCGAGAGCCTCACCCCGTCACCCCCGAATCCGATCCGCGCCGACATTCGCCAGGGCGCGCTAAGCCTGCAGGGTGTCCATTTTCGATACCCTGCAAGAGTCGACTACGGGCAGCCAGCGGTGCCAGGTGTCGCGCGAGGACAAGCGGCCCTGGACGGGATCGACCTCGATATTCCCGCTGGTCAGACGGTGGCCCTGGTCGGCGAAACGGGCGCCGGCAAGTCGACCCTGGCCAAACTGGTCGTCCGCTTCTACGACCCGCAGCAGGGTCGGGTCACGGTGGACGGCCACGACCTGCGTTCTTTCGAGCCCGGCGAATACCGCAGGCGGCTGGGATACGTTCCCCAGGAGCCTTTCCTCTTCTCCGGCACTATCAGGGACAACATCTCCTACGGGCGGCCCGCAGCGTCGGACCGCGAGGTGGAAGCAGCGGCTCGGGCCGTCGGCGCCGACGAATTCATCGAGGAGCTGCCCGGCGGCTACGACCACGAGCTTCTGGAGAGGGGCAGATCGCTCTCCACCGGTCAGCGACAGTTGATCGCTCTGGCCAGAGCCCAGATGATCGAACCCAAAATACTGGTGCTGGACGAAGCCACCTCAAACCTGGACCTCGCGACTGAGGCCCGGGTAGCGGCGGCCATGACTCGCCTCGCCAGCGGCCGGACCACCGTCCTGATCGCCCACCGCCTGCAGACCGCTCGCACCGCCGATCGAATCGTCATCCTCGCCGACGGGCGGGTCATCGAGGATGGCACGCACGAAGAGCTGCTGGCTGACGCCGGCGCCTACGCCTCAATGTGGGACACCTTCCAGCCGGCGGAAGTGAAGGCCTAGGGGATCACCGCGAACTCCAGTGCGGGAGTCCAGAGCTCACGCCCATCCTCCACATTGAGAGGTGCCCGAAAAGCCCAGTCACCAGGAGAAATGGCGTAGCCAAGCTGTGCGACGAGACTCGCCGTACCCATCAGCAGCGGAACTGACTGCGGGGCGCCTAGCAAAATCTCAAAACGGTATCCCCGAAAATGCTGCATCCCAGAGAAGCTGCCAACGACGTCACCTTGGTCGGGATCGACGATTACCACGGTCAGGTTTCTGTTGTTATGCCAGGTCACAGTGTGCTCACCGAGCTTGTGGATCCGGAGCGAACCACGCACGGACTGACCGGTTTGCACCGTCAATGGACTTTCCAGAGCAACGGTTTTCTCCGGCGGGTCCGTTTCGGGGCGAACGTGCGACTAGCTCGACGCGGCCCTCGGTAGGCGCCGGTCCGGATAGCTGAGAATGCCAACCGTCAACCCGATCTCTTCGCCTAGTCCGTGATGCGGGTCGGCGGCCACCTCTGTCGCCCAGGCCTCTCGCGTTACATGGAAGGGTCCCGGCTAGGAGGTGCGTATCTCGCGATCGGGAAACCCCGAGAGAGGTCGTCGGGATCATCGCGGCCTTCGAGGAGCGCCACCCTGACGTCGTCCCAGCCCGCCATCCCCCGAGCGTACGCGCAGTTCAGTGCAGCTCGAGAGATGCCCAATCTCGGAACCGGACGATATTTGGCGCTACCTGGCTCCTCCGCGGAGCCGCCTACTCCCCGCCAGGTGCTGCATCTTCGTCGATCAATAGCCACGGCAACGCCTCGGCCATCGGGCGGAGCAGGACAACCAGCTCGGGGTGGTCCGAATCGGCCCCCGCCACCAGTCCCAGCGCAGCAGCCAGCGCCGCTCGCTCGGCCTTGGCGCCGACCTCACCGTGTTCGGCTTTCCAACTCACAAGAGCGGTCTTTCCCTCGGTCAGGCTGAGTAGATAATCCTTCACCTCGTGCCACTGGGCCAGGCGGTCGGAGCTCTCAAGCACCTCCGACGCGGCTTGCTCGGCAGCCCTGAAGTCCTCCAGCTGGTCATCGCCAACGTGGCGGTCCCAGCCGCGGGCCACTCGCTCGACGCCGACGCTGTCCAGTTCGCGAATGTCGGCAGTGAGTCGGCTCAGGTTTCGGCCCTGGGCGGCAAACCCGTAGCCGTCGATATCGTTGGCCATCGGCGCCCTCCTGTATGCCCTGCGAGGCGGGGTCGGTGATAAGTCGGCTGAAGCGACCCCAGCTCGGGTACTTTCGCTCTGAGTCATTGGAGCACAGTCGCCCTGGTAAGTTGGCCGTAGGCTGGGAGCCACGCGTAGCGCTCGAATCTCCGGCCGCCCTCTGGAGGGTGGGTTCGCCAGTACGAGCTTCGGGTCCCGGCCGTGCCGGAGTCGCTCTCCGATCGGCCAGCTGCTAGACGTGTCCTTGGCTCGGCTTCAGTAGCCACGCCCACCGTCGGCGAGGCAATCTTCCAACTCACCGCCAAGCTGGGAATGACCACCTGGTTCGGGAATCCGGGGTCGACCGAGATCCCCCTCTCGGCGGACTTCCCGGACAACCTTCACTACGTCCGTGCCGTCCATGAAAACGCCGCGGTTGGTATGGCCGCCGGCTATGCCATCGCCAGTGGCAAAGCGCAGATGGTCAGCCTTCACACGACCGCCGGACTCGGCAGCGCGGTCTCGGCGCTCGCGACTGCCAGGGTCAAGCGAGCGCCCCTCGTGGTCTTGGTAGGACAGCAGGACCACCACCATATCGATCGCGAACCTTTCCTAACCGGACACGTTGCCACTCTGGCCGGCGACTACCTGGTCTCCGTCCATCAGCCGGTCTGCGCTCAAGGCGTGCCTGGAGCGGTGGCTCGCGCGCGCCACGAGGCGATCGGAGCGCGCGGTCCTTCTCTCGTGATCGTGCCCATGGACAACTGGGGCGAGGAGACGGATGACACCGTAATCACAGCGCCGCTGTCTCTGCTCACGGCCACGTCGGTACAGGCGTCGGACATCGCTCAACTGGCGGACCTGGTCGAAGGCTCGAATCGTCCGGTTGTGGTGACCAGCGCCGCCATCAACGTCGACGGTCGGTTCGCCAAGCACCGTCCGCGGTGGCGGAGTCCGCCGTCAGGAGTGCTGAACTACGGCGACTCGGCCGCCTCTACCGGCGGTGTGCCGTGCGTATGGAATGACTCGATGGTCTTCATCCCCATGCCTGTCCCCGCGCCAGTTCCGCCTGGGACCGGGAGACCGGCTTCCAGCCCGGCGCCCGCAGCAGCCGAGCTCCGGCATTGCGGAGCTCGCTCCGATTCACCCCAGGCTCCCAGACATACTCGACCGCGCCCACATGCGCCAGATCACGACGGCGCATCCGGTTGAAGCGGTCACCTCTTCTCGTGAAGACATCAGTCTTCCGCATCTTCGGCGGGGATGTAGGTGACCCCCGATCGCTCCAGCAGCAGGCGCATCCCATAGAGATCGAGACCCAACTCCCCGCTCCGGAGAGCTTCTCGCGCTCCGACCTCCTTCTCCTCCCGCTGCCGGGCCGCGGCCGCCACTGCCTCGGCCTGTAGCCGCGGCACGCAGACGATCCCATCGTCATCGGCAACGACCACGTCGCCGGGCCTGATCAAGGTGCCGCCGATGGAGATCGGCTCATTGACGGCGCCCGCAGTCACCTTGACAGTGCCCTGGGCATTGATGCTGCGGCACCAGATGGGAAACTCCATCTTTCTAATCTCCGCGGTGTCGCGAACGCCCGTCGTCGTGACCACGCCCCGGACTCCATGCGCGACCATCGAAGTGACCAGTAGCTCTCCGACAAAACCGTCCCGGCTCGGCGATGTCGTGGTGATCACCAAGAGGTCACCTGGCGCTGTCTGCTCGATGGCGACATGGATCATCAGATTATCCCCGGGAGCGCAGAGCACCGTCACCGCAGTGCCCGCGGCACGCGCGCCCGGCCAGAGCGGACGGAGGCGGTCACCCAACAACCCACTTCGCCCCATCGCCTCGTGCACCGTCGCGACGCCGCATTCACCCAGGATTTGCGTAACTTCCGCGGGCGCTCGCTTAGGTCCGACCACAACACGCGGTTTCACGTCAACACCTCGCTCACCCGGGACAGACCAGCTGATGGGCTGCAGCGAAAGCAATCCCCTTGGACCCGCCGTGGCGCACCGCCTGCACTCCCCGGCGCTTGGCCAAATCGCGGTAATACGTGATCAGGTGCTCCTGCAAGTCCATCGCCGACATCGCCTCCGCCTCGCGGTCCATCACCGCGGTGCTGTCGACGAGAACGTCGGGACGAAATAACTCATCTCGGGCTGGGGAGGCTCCCAGAGGAAGACGGGTGGGGCGCCCTGAGGCGCAACTCGGAGGGATAGCCCAGTGCGGGGGCAACCATCCGCGCCCGCATTGTGAGGTCGGCGGCAGCGGGTGATCGTAATTGTATGGATCTACTCGCGAGTGGGTGAGGATCTGGTCGGTGTTGCGGAGGGGATATTCGCCTTGCTCCAGAAAATTCATGGTGGCACCCAACACCGCCCCAGCTTGGGTGACTTCCGCCCGTCGAATCACCTCCACCGTCTCCAGCGTCATTCCCGCCTGTCGCCAGGCTCTGTCGGACTTGGCCGCCCCGCGATCCGGCGTCGGCTCCGCCCGCTGAGGACGGGTCTCGTCTGACCCGGGGGTTGGCGCGCTGGCCTCATGCAGGCACCATCCCGTGTCTCGCCATCAGCTCTCGCTCGGCCGCCACGGCGGGAGGGTCCTGGCCTGACCAGAGCGACTGGAGCTCCCGAAAGTAAGAGTCCAGGCCGGGCGCGTGGATCACCAGCAGCCGGGCGTCCAGCTGGCTGGAATTGCCGAAGGTGTGGGGCACCCCGCCCGGCACTAAGACGAAGCACCCTGGCTCTCCAACAAACTCGAGGCCGTCCACCCGGAACGTGACCTCGCCCTCGAGGATGTAGTAAGCCTCCTCAGAGGCCGTGTGGGCGTGTGGAGGCGGCGTCCGGACCCCCGGGGGAAGCGTCCGTTCCATCAGCGAAAGCCGTCCGTGAGAAGCCGCAGAGATCGCCTTGAAGAACATGACGTTCCCCCGCGCTTCAAGTCGCTCTCCCTCGCCCGATCGGTAGACAACGGCTCTGCCTAGCTCCATGCGACCTCCCGCGCCTCCCGCTGCAGTTTCGAGAAGATGATATCCAGGCGGATCGCACTTAGAACCGACCACCGCGACCGGGCTGTCGCTCCCCTCTTTGGGCGGGGCGACCGGCGCCGGGCAGGGGTGGTGCTGGACAAGCCGATCTGGGAGAACATGGCAGAGGTACGCTCCCTCGCTCCGGCCAGGGACTGGTCACAGGTGAGCGAGCGGTCCATCCGGAAGCGGGCTCGAAAGTACATGGAGCGCTGCGGAATCCGGGCCAGAACGCGCAACCAACGGGCGGAGATTCTCTCCGGGGGCAACCAGCGGAAGCTGGTATTCGCCAAGTGGCTAGAAGCTGAGCCGTCGGTCATGCTGCTGGACGATCCGACCCGGGACGTGGACGTCGGAACCAAGGCTGAGATGCACACTCTCATCAGGTCCTTGGCCAAGTCCAATGCGGTGACCGTGCTCCGCTCGAATGTCCTCGAGGGGCTGCTGTTGGTCTGCGACCGGCTACTGATCTTCTACCTGCGCCGAATCTGCGCGGAACTCAGCGGCCGCCCTCTCAACCAGCGGAATATCCTATTGGCGATGAACCCCGGTTTCCTCGGGAAGGCCGCCTAGACTCTGTGGGATGGTGCCCCGGCCGCAGGCAGGCAAAGGTCAGGATGGTGAGGCTACCGGTGGCACCCTCGCCCTGTAACGGATGAGCGCGGATGGCTGAGTTCATGAGCCTGCCCGAAGCAGTGGCGGAACTGGTCCACGACGGGGACAGTGTGGCCATGGAGGGCTTCAGCCACCTCATCCCCTTCGCCGCCGGCCAAGAGGTGATCCGCCAGCGGCGACGGCACCTGACCCTGATCCGACTCACGCCAGACGTCATCTACGACCAGCTGATCGGCATGGGCTGCGCCGACAAGATGATTTTCTCCTGGGGCGGAAACCCGGGGGTGGGTTCACTCCACCGCTTCCGGGACGCGGTGGAACACGGGTGGCCGCAGCCACTCGAGATCGAGGAGCACAGCCACGCCGGGCTGACCAACCGCTACGTCGCCGGCGCCTCGGGGCTGCCCTTTGCGGTCTTACGAGGCTATGAGGGCACCGGGCTTCTGCCGATGCTGAGCACAGTGGCCCCAATCATCTGTCCCTTCACCGGCGAGCGGCTGGCCGCCGTCGCGGCGCTGAAACCGGACGTGGCGATCGTCCATGCACAGCAGGCGGACCGCCAGGGGAACGTTCTCCTCTGGGGCATCCAAGGCGTCCACAAGGAAGTGGTGCTGGCATCGGCTCGATCGTTGGTCACGGTCGAGGAGATCGTCGACGAGTTGGTACCGCACCACGCTGGGGCGGTCGTCCTGCCCGCCTGGACCGTGACCGCGGTAGCGGTGGCTCCGGGCGGCGCCTATCCCTCCTACGCCGCCGGGTACTCCAGCCGGGACAATGACTTCTACATCGCCTGGGATGAAATCAGCCGTGACCGGGTCCGCTTCCTTAATTGGATGCAGGACCATGTCATGAGCAGGCAGGGAGTGCCCGCGACTGTGCTTCCTGGGTCCCGCTGATCGTGGCCTCACGGAGGTCGGCGGTGGCCCGATCTGAATCACAGGGCGAGAGGGCTGGCTCGGGGAGCCTCGCCTACTCGTCCGAGGAGATGATGACTGTGGAAGCGGCCAGAACTCTCCACGACGGCACCGTCTGCTTCGTGGGCATCGGGGTGCCCTCGATTGCAGCCAACTTGGCCCGCCTAGTCTTCGCTCCCCGCTTGGTCCTTATATATGAGTCGGGAACCATCGGGACCAAGCCCCAGAGGCCGCCGCTCTCCATCGGCGACGGCGAACTCGCAGACACCGCCGATGCCGTGGTCTCCGTCCCCGAGATCTTCAACTACTGGC
>PKXR01000128.1 GCA_003133485.1 Candidatus Dormiibacterota bacterium | reverse complement strand
TGGATAGCCGGATCCACCACGTTCGTGCGGGCACGGGACGCGGGGGGGGCTGACTGCGGCGGAGCCGCTGCTGGCCGGGCCAAGGTGGTGGATCCCCGGATCGATCACCTTCGAACGTGGTGGATAGCCGGATCCACCACGTCCGGGCGGAGCCAGGGTGCGGGCGAGCCGGTGCCGTGACTCAGCGCGCGGGCGGAACTCACCGGGCCGAGGGTAGCCGGGCCGGCCGCTGACGTGGGGCGAATGGCCCATCTCGCCGGTCACCGCGCGGCCGGAAAGGTGTTCCGCCTGATGGATGCCGGATAGGTATTCGCCGGCGCATAGCAACGGGGCATCCATCAGGCGGAACGCACCACGTAGATAACACGCCACGCACGGAACACACCACGCACAGGAGAACCGCGCCGGCCCGGCGACTCCGCCACGTGCCGGAAGAACCCACGCTGGTACGACCGCTCGGCTGACACGCCAACCCAGCGGCGTCGATGCCTGCTGCGGCCGGAACGGGCGATGCCTGCTGCGGCCGGAACAACGGCAGCATCGTCGCACTCGCGCTTGAGCACGACCCCGGGAGAGTGAGCTATAGCTCATCGAGCCGTATACTAATACTGCGTTATAATTCAGTTTTAGAATGCTCTATAATGTAGCCTAGTTCACTATAAGCTTCTGTCATCGAGAGCTAGAACTCACAACAGACGGGTGGCGCGATGCCCAGGGTCTCCAGCGACGTGTCGGCGCGCAGCCGGGAGCTGCTCGACGGCCACTTCGACGAGTGGCAGCCGCTGCGGGAACTCGCGCGCCCGCCGCGCGGCTGGATCCGCGCGGTCCGCGAGGCGCTGGGCATGAGCGCGGCGGCCGTTGCCGCCCGGCTGGGCACCACGGCCGGGGCGGTGACCAGGCTGGAGCAGTCAGAGGCGGCCGGCCGGGTGCGGCTGGACACGCTGCGCCGGGCCGCCGATGCGCTCGGCTGTGATCTTGTCTACCTGCTGGTACCGCGCCGCCCGCTCACCACAGTGGTGCGCGAGCGCGCCCGGGAACTGAAGGCGGAGGCGGCCAAGGCGGACGGGGAAACTGAATTGCTCGCCGCGATCGCGAAGATGCAGGAACCGGATCGCGCCATGGCCAAGAAACTCCACGCTCTGATCAAAGCTGCAGCACCGGTCCTCGCACCGAAAACCTGGTACGGAATGCCCGCGTACACCAAGCAGGGCAATGTCATCTGCTTCTTCCAAAACGCAGGGAAGTTCAAAGTCAGATACCAGACGCTCGGCTTCAGCGACAAGGCGAACCTCGACGACGGCGCCATGTGGCCGAATTCGTACGCGCTCATTAAGTTGACTGCCACCGAAGAGGCAAAGATCACCGCGCTTGTGAAAAAAGCGGTGCGCTGAAGTTCCCAAGGCGGGAATTGAAGCTGTCGATGTTCCGGGGACTGCGGCGGGCGGTCGGGCTGCGCGGCCGATCCGGCGTCAACGCTGTATCGCGTGCGTGGAAGCGATTCGGGGAGGGGACTCATGGATCCCACGTGTGGCTGCGATAGCGATATTTCGGCAAGGCTCGCCGCAGGAAAGATTCAGGACGTTTTTGTCTCTCTCGCCCTTATGAACGCGCCTGGGGTGGCCGAGAAGCCGGTCTTCGGGACAACCAAAAGCCAATAAGGGGAGCCGGTGCCTAGGGAACTGGGTTTAGACGGAGCTCGAATATGAAACCCGGCAGTTGCAATCCTTTGGGTTGGCAACCGTTCGGTTGTACCGCCAAAGACTCCGAAGGGAGGTCAGGACGGGACGGCTGGCCGCGAGACTCAGATCGGTGGCAGTCCGCCCAACTCCCGCCCCACATCGGCCCGACCCTCAAGAGTCGGGTCCGTCCCGGGAGGCGATTGGCTCCAGGGCCACTTCCGGAGCGCCGCGAGGGTAGGCACGGCTTCCATGACTCACTTCAAGAGTCGGTCTCGGCACCCTTGATCTCGACCGCAAACGCGGTGATGAGTCGCTTGACAAAGGTAAATCGGGACCGCGATCATACTTGGGAAGTGCTTGGAAGGCTAGCGCCGGAAGACCTTCGGGCCGTTGCAGCCGCACTGATTCCGCTTGTCCGCGAGGAATACCCGAAGCATCCGCTGGCCGAGATCGCAGCTATTTGGGGGGACGCGTCCCCTGCGGAGGTTGAGGCGCTTGGCCACCTAGATCTGGCGCTTGAAGCGGCGGCACCGAGAACTCGCTAGCGGCTTCCTCAAACACGCTTTCCAGCCACGCTATGTACAGGTACCCGAGGGTTTCAATGGTGGGATAGGGGCCTTGGAGATAGTCTGCCCGAGGCCTGATTTTCTTTCCCTTGTGTGTGGTGGGCGAGCCGACGATATGCCAAGTCCAGCGCTGGCCGGGTGGTCCATTTGGATTGCCCCACCCGATCAGGCCGCCTTCTGACTTAGCGCCGCCCTCCTTTAGGAACTGATTCCGCACGTCGTTGAAGAACTTGAGCAACGGATCAGAAGACATGAACGACTGGCGTAGCTTCCACCACTCGTCGAAGTGCTCCCGATCGTAGGTTCGGATGGTCTGGATGACTTGAGTTACTGATCGGCCAAATACAGCGATTAGGTACACCGCCGTTGAAGCGCGGTCGATGTCGGGGTCGTGAAGATCACCGAGCGCGTTCACGCAGCGCCTCAGCATCGCGCTGGCCGCTCCCAGGCACTTTCCGATCCCCTCCGCTTTGTCCATTTCGCCCTGACCCTGGGGAGCCGTGGCAGTCACATCAACTAGTCGTTTTTAGCCCACCACGTCGATCCACGCCGAGATATCACTTAGGGGATTGCGCATATGCAGACGGATGAACCGGCACGATTTGCAGACCGCCATCGCGACCTCGAGATCGGCGCGACTGGCGCCGACCCGAGTGGCAAAGGTGATAGGGCCCGAGACGAAGTGCCAGTCATCGACGCCACATATCGGGCATGGCTGGCGTCGGATGCGTTCGCTAAGGCCGTCGAAGAAATCCTTGACCGACACATCTTCGTCGGCGGTCCCTTGCGTCCCTTCTNNTCAGACATCGGTAGTCCCCCGTCTTGGGCGTCCCTGCCGTTTCCTGGTGGGCAGAGCGTTCTTGTCCGGCTCGGGTTTCGTTTGGAGGAGCCTTTTCAAGACCGCGACCGGATCTTGCCCTTCGAGGCTGACCCGGCGCTTCTCGCGGGGCGGCTTAGCTGTGGGGTCGGGCACTAGTCAAGGATAGGCTCGTCGAGGGCGTCCGACTCGTTATCGTCGCCCTCTATCTTGAGTCCGAGTACATCAGCCGCCTTCCAGCCACTTGGCCCATCAGGGCCTCTACTCGAACCGTATCGCTGACTTTGCGGGTCGATGCTCGGAAGTCGAACTCGGCTAGGTAGCGATCAAGATGCTCGCGGCTGACGTGATGGTGAGTGCCATCTATCGACCGCTTGAGTTGCGAGAAGTAGTTCTCGGCCTGATTGGTGCCCGCGTCATCTCGGAAGTACTCGCCCGCGAGGTGGTTCACGAAGGTGTGCCCGGCGAAGGCATGGCCGATCACCCGGTACTGCGGCGCGGCGTCGGTGTGAAGGTAAGTCTCCTGGGGCTCGGTGTTGGCCTTGAGCACCTTGCGAAGCGTCTTACGGCCAACG
The DNA here is from genome assembly GCA_003133485.1 of Candidatus Dormiibacterota bacterium. The sequence continues at coordinate 15,582 of PKXR01000128.1, read as the reverse complement.
TTGGTGACTACTCGGGACCGGACCTCGCCAGTCTCCCGCGAGACTAAGGACATAACCGGCGTCTTGTCAGTTACTCCGGGGCGTGGCTGACGCGCCCGGTGTCCGTGTCNNCCCCGCCGATCCAAGTCTCGTCCGCTACGACTCGGCCCGTCAGCCGCGCCAAAGGTTGACCCGGCTTCATGGCCTCACGGATGCGGTGGAGAAGGAACCATGCGGTCTTGGGAGTCAGATGATACTTGCGCTCAATCTCGCGGGCGGCGACACCGTTCTTGGACGAGCAAAGCTCAAAGATCACGAACACCCAAGTGCGTACCGGGATCTTCGTGCCGTGCATGACCGTGCCGGTGAGAACCGAGAATTGCTCATGGCAAGCGCAGCACTCCCAAACGCGCCGCTGAGACATAGCCCCAGTCCGCGTCTTGCGAGCGACTCCGTTCTTAGCGTTCAGGAAGTAGTGATCGTCGATGCAGGCGCAATGCGGGCACGTCGGCTGACCGCTGCCCCAGCGCAGTTCCTCAAGGAACTTGTACGCATCGGCTTCGGTCGGGATTCTCTCGGCGATGGAGAGGACTGTCAGTTCCATATCTCAATTATGACCACTCACCTATCCTTTGTCAAGTGACACAATGCCGCAAACGCACCTAAGATCAAATTCTGGAATAATCCAGAAAGCGGGCTGGAAAAGTCCTTCTGGTCATCGTAAAATGTGCCCATCCGCTGGGCCTCGCAGAAAGTCGCAAATGGCTCGATCGGGAGGCATTTGCGAGTTAATCGCTAAGCCGTTGCGAATTTCGTAGCGAAGGGGCGTCCGAGTTCAACTCGGGCGCTTCTTCCTATTCGCGGCCAAAAGTCGGAGCTTCGACTCATTTGAGACCACGATAAACGCCCCGAAGTTGCTGCTGAGAGTACTCCAGGGCGCGTTGCATCCAACGGAGATTGAATGTCAAACGCTGTGCTAGCTAGGGACCGCGAAAGTGCCCGGGCGAGCTCGATCGTTCGCGCTGAGCCGACCTGGCGATCCGAGGGAGCTAGAGTCGGCAGAGGATAGACATAGTGCGCGTGACCAAGCCTGTATGCGATACGCCGAAATCGCTTCTTGGTGGAGACACTTCTAATCGTGAAATGTGTCCTCCAGTTCCCCAGCGACTCAGGAACGTAGGATATCGATTCGGCCCGTATTCCTCGCCGACCGTAGAACGCTCCGGCCGACAGCAGCGGAATCAACGGGTCAGTAGGTGGGGTAAGACTGTCGGAGGTCACCTCGACGCGCTCAATAGCAATTCCCTCATGACCCCACTCGATCCTGGGGAATCCCGAGAATTGCGCCCTCACCACGATGCCCCAGTGCGGATTAGTGACCCTTGCCGTCGTAGTGAGCGTAAAGACAAAAAGGCTCAGAAGGAGTGCGTGTTGCCTTCTACCTTGCTCGATTTGATAGCAATTGACCACGCGAGATTGGGTTTCTTCGTAGGGGAATTCGACGACCAGCGGGTAGTCTCCGATGAACTGCTCGGGCATCGGCGCGTTGGCCGGCAGAGCCGTCAGGTGAACACGACGCAGGCCCAAGTTCCCTCACAGGGAGAGCAGTCAGCGCTCTCGGTCGATGGACACGTCGAACGGGCGGCGCTCCGAGCGGAACCCTTAGCTGCTCCAGTATAGGTTCGAGGTCATGCTCCTCCAGTGAATTATCGACGCGGCTAACCGTCCCCACACTGGTGTAAAGGATGCTGACGCTTGGCCTGACGGGATCCGGCATGTCCACTTGCGTTGTGGAAGTGAACCTCCCATGCTGGACGGTATGCAAGTGGATCTTCGCCAGCTCACTTTCATCTACTTGGCCTACGTGGCCAGGCCCGCTGATATCCCGCACTACAACTAGCCCATTCGGGTGGCGATGACGGCGTTTAGAAATGCTCTGGCAGCCCGCTCCGCTTTGACTACAATCACATTGATCGCTTGCGTAGCTTCCCGGCCGGGATGGCTCAACGCCATATTTCTCAGGCTCGCGATCTCTAGGGCGTCGGCAATGGCGTCGGGCGCAAGCTCGATTCTAGTGGCAGCTGCCTCCATCTTCTGGTTTAGGTAGCTGTGTTCTAGTCGCTCCACGTGTGTCGGTTTAGTTCGTACGTTGCCGGTGAGCATCTCGGGCGTGACCTTTGTGGACAGGGCCACCTGTAGTTGCTCCACGCGACGGGCGGCTACCTCCTGCCCGGCCACACTCCGGAAGACGTCGCGCGTATCCCCGGGATATGGACCAGCTCCTGCCGGTAATTCTGTAATTGCACGCCGATTCCCGAAGACAATGCGGGCGTGGAGATCAACCGGGACGCCGTAGCCGGGGAGCGTCTATGGTGGACTCAGTTGGGTTGCACTCTCACCCGTAATTCAGGTGGATTGTCCCGGCGGAAGGAGGTTGCTTTGGCAACCGTACTAGTACAGCACCGCGTTGCGAACTACTCGACATGGCGGACGGTCTATGAGTCTTTCGACGGAGTTCAGAAGGAACTCGGCGTGATTGAGGAGAGCGTCTTCCAGGCCAAGGGCGACTCCAACAACGTGCTGGTTCTTCACCGTTTCGCATCGATGTCTGATGCGGAGAAGTTTATGGAGAGCCCGAAGTTGCGTGAGGCGATGACACAAGGTGGCATCGTCGGTCAGCCTCGCATCGAGTTCTACGAAGAGGCTCTCGCTCCAGTAAGGGCGTAGAGCCGAGCGGCGGTGGGTGTGACACCTGCCTCCGCTCCGACCCTTCGGGCGCCGCGCGCTAGTGTTCCCAGGTCGCGATCGCGACCTGGNNACTCAGTAGCTCTGCCGGTTTGGTCGGGTGGCACTGCTGGTGACCAGCGTTAGCCTTGGGCTGCGTCGCATCCGAGGCTCCGCAGAATTTCCGCGTGGGCCGCTGTCTCCACACCGATACGCAGGGCATGAATGCCTAGAACGTGGGCACGGTCGACCACCGATCTCATCAGTGCGTCGCCGGCAGGGTGTCGATCCAAACCTGCCACGAATCTGCAGTCGAGCTCGACGAGCTGGACCGGAAATCGGCGCAGAGTGCGCCAAGCCGACCCCCGAACGTCTTGGTCAACAACGTCAGGGGCAGCATGGGCGCGGGCCCCCGCGCGGATGACTACTGGGACAACCCGACCTTCTGCCAGAACGCGGCTGAGATTCTGAAGCCGATGGCGACGTTGGAAGTTCCGTTGAGCTCTCGGGGTACTGTCCGACCAATTCCAGGTTCCCTGGTCAACACGCCCTTGGATCACAATTCTGGGCCGGGGTAGTCCGCCTGGACGAGATAGCCGTCCTTCCGGAGCAAGCGGACTTCCAGGATTCTGGTCTGTTCACGTTCGATATAAGAGTTATTAGCCCAGATGCGATCACAACCAACATCCCGAACGTGCAAGTTGGTGCGTTATAGCTAGGCGCTGCTAGCTAGATGAGCACCTGTCAGAGGGTCTGCGGAAGCCCCGATCAGCCAATCTTCGTGTAGCGGAGGGCGATCGTTTCGCTGAAAGCGATGCCACCAGTATTGGAACCAGAGGCAGTGAAGGAAAATCCGAAGGACGAGCCGTTCCATGGTTGGTAGGTCTCGCTGCAGCTCCAGCCGCTGGCGCCGAGTGATGATCCTTCGCTGGCGCACTCGTGATTGTACTCGGTACTGAAAAGGTCGAGCCCCTGAGTAAAGGCGCTGGCTTCTGAATCGGACAGGACGTAGGCCTTGTCGTTTACCCAACCGGTGTCCTCTAACCCGGGAACGTCGATTGAGTAGGCCGCCTGATATCTGCCGACTGGTACGTTACCGAAATCGGACGGCAGCAAAGGATGGGAGGTCGGCTTTTTCTTTCCGTGCTGCTTCTTTTTCTTATGACCGACGGTGATCGCGTGAGCTGCCGTGATGGTTCGCGTGCTGAACTGGGCGGGCTGATTTTGGCGGAGAGTCGTTGAGAGGCTGGCGGCCGTGAGTAGGACCATGATGGCGCTGCCGGCCACCAATGCAGCCAGGGTGACAAGCGTCGATTTAGTCACGCGACGGTTCATAGTTCGGATACCCTTCTAAGGCTGCCCAGAGGCCTGATTCCTAGATGCTCTGCTCGGCCCCATTCCGCAAAGTCCTTCCGCAGGAGTATGCGACCGTAATCGTGACGTGCCGGAGTCGCCATCGCTTCGCCTCGGTAACCCTGGACTGACGGGCGGGTCACGGCATTTGACTTCCCATGTGGCGACCCTCTCAAGGGCCCCGTGGACATCCCTTCCGTGCGGGACCGTTCTCCCCGGGCCCGTCCTGCTCGTGACCGGTGACTGATCCACACAGTCGCCTGCCGAAAAGCGATTGTTGGCGGAGATCGAACTTCCACCCCGAAGTCGCGACCTCTCGACCCCGGGGCGAGGTGAGCTGTCGTCCCACACGATCTATTCAGGGGCCGAGGCTGACGTGAATCTCGGCTGTCAAGGCGGTTGGGTAGAGATCCACGAAAAATCCAAATAGGGATCTGGAAGAGTTATCCGAGCTCCGGCAATCTAGCGCCATCCGCGGGGCTCTGCGGAAATACGCAGGTGGGTCGATAGGAGCCTCGAGCAAGTAATCGCCAAATACAAGCTAACCGTCGGATCCACGGGACCCACCATCAGGTGCTTTCTTCCACTGCTGGCCGGAGGTGTGTCCGCAAGGCACGCCTGCGTGACTTCGATCGACCCGACCTCTGAGAGGTTCACGGACGGGTAGTCCCGCGTACGCCAAGATCAGATGAATTCGACCCTCTGGTGGAGATCTGGTTCGGTCCACTCAGCAGAGGTCACTTCAATGGGCACCCCGCAGGCCGCTTTCACGGCCGCGACAACTCAGTCAACCACGTCCGCGCGCACTTGCTCGGACCCGGCCACATCGCGAGGATGCAGGTGGGTCGCGCAGGCACCTTCAGCCTCGCAGGCCACCGCGTCGCGCGTGAGTTCTTCCACCGACACGGGCATCGCCGGGTGATCGGCCTTCGGGAGTGGCCGGTCAGCGTCGCCTGCAGGAGCATCCGACTAGCGTATGACCTGCTTGCAGTTCACGGCGTCACACCAGAGCCTCATTGGATTCATCCAGGGCCGACGCCAATCCGCAGTTCGAGCGCCTACCGGTTGACGTCTCGATCCTCTAGCACGACCGCTCACTTCGACTTCTCCTCGAGTGTCGCCCCGGTGCCATCCATCACGACGGGCGCACGGCCGAGAAGAATGGCTGCGGCGTCCCACTTGCCAGAAACCTGGCGAGGCGGTCCAGGACCAAGGCCCACGCCTCCGCAGTGTGGCCAAGGCCGGACTCCTCATACCCTTCCTCGAAGCCGTAGTGGCGGAACAGCACAAGCGAGCCGGTGCTGGGATCGGAGGCGGGGCTCAGCTCCCACTCCCACGTAGAGCCCTTCCAATGCGGGAAGCCGGAGGTGACGCGCATTCTGACCAGTCTGCCGGGGTCGAGGGTGACGGCGACTTCTAGGTCCAAGGGCGCGCCCTCGAACCCGAACCGGGCCCGGTCTGAGGAGACATCGCAGTCAGTCGTCCAGAACGCCCGTTGTCCTTCGGCGCTCGACAGAATGTCGAACGCCCGCTGAGGCACAGCTTTGACGTCGATAGCAAGTGTGATCCTGCCTTCCATGACTACCCCCAACCCGTCCCCCTTCGCGCATCGGCCAAAATTATGCCCGGTCAGAGGTAGCCATGGCTGTTCCGGTTCGTCCTCTCAGTCTCCCCTTGGCCGGTCGGCCGATCGACGACCTCCTAGTGCAGGATCGCCAGGCGAGGACCCACCTGCTACAGTCATCTCCCACATGGCGGGGGTCATGAGAGAAGGGTGTCCGGCGAGAAGGATTGCGGGAGGCATCGCCGGATTACTCCTAGCACTCTCGCTGACGAGTGGGCTAGCTGCGGATGCTCGTCTCATCGGCGCGTCGAAACCTATGAGCGGACGTGGCGCAGTGGCTCTCCACGCTGTACTCACTAGTCAGCGAGTGAACAGCAAGCCGAAGACGAAGACCCCCCTAACTAAGACTCAGGCAGCGCGCGCTTACCTGCTAGCAGTTGCGCCCGTCAGCACAGCCAGTCTTACCTTCACTAAAGACACGACAAAATGGACGAGTGCCACCACGGGCCCGGACGCCGCCGCCCAAGCACTCCCGGTCATCAGGGCTGACGCCACATCCAGAACTAAGATACTCCGCATTAAGTGGCCGACCAAGCTCGAGGCGGATATTCACAGGCTGGTTACCACTGGCGACAAAGTCACCAGCGACCTGAAAGCCTTGGCGGCCCCGACCCCACCGAAACTCGGGACCTGGGAGAAAAAGTATCTGGAGGACTCGGCCCGTCTGACCAGCGCGGCAAACACCGTGCGACGCAAATTGGGCCTTTCCCGGGTTCGCTAGGCGAGAAGCATTCGATTCTGGCTTTGTTTGCGACTCAAGTCCCCCGGCCCTCTGCTGGCGAGCCCCGCAAATATTGTGGCGAATCACGGTGCGCGAGCGACTAGATCACGCCTCGCCCGGCGGCGGTCTAATCCAACCCGAACCTTCCGGGCGAGTACTTGCGTTCCTGACCGTGACGAGTCGCCCATCGATGGGTTCGGCCACTCCCAGAAGGGGAGGCTGCGACCTGCCCCCCAACGTCAGGCGCCGACGGGTTCGCCAGCTGCCTAGTTTCACTGGACGAAGGGGCCGAGGCCAAATCCTGGGGAAGCTGCCGGATCGGGCGGGACCACTATTCCCGGTCGAGACAGATCACTACCACCCATGAGGGCTCTGCGGAAATCTCAATTCGCTTAGTGACAGTGGATAAGACCCTGCGTAGATTCTGTAACTGCCCTAGTCAAGGCTGTCTGTGCTCGGAGGCAACGTTTGCTTTGTTGGAGGAGGTCGACGCCGAATGGAACGGTGTGTTGGAGGGTCCAGAGTCGCGCGTCTGGATACGCCCTGGGGGTCCGCCGAAGACTCGCGTCAGTCCGTACCATTGCTTGTAGATGAACGAGCGCGAACCTGACCGGGAACTGGCCGAAGCGTTGCCGGCGCCGCTGGTCGCGGACTTGCAGCGCCTGAGCTCGGTGCTGGACGCAGTTATTACGGAAACAGATGGGCCGGAGATGCTGGAGGACGTGGAGCGACTTCGTCACGCCACGATCGAACTCCGCCGCAGTCGGGGGCCAGAAGCTGTTGCCGCCCTTCAGTTGGTCGTCGACATCGTCGATAGTCTCGCGCTGGACCGCGCGGAGCTGGTGGCTAGAGCATTCACCGTCTACTTTCAGTTAGTCAACCTCGCCGAGGAGGGCCACCGCGCCCGGGCTCTGCGCGCGCGAGACGGCAGGACAGAGCCGACGTCCGAGTCACTTCAGGAGACGGTTGAGTCGGTGCGCCGAGAATCTGGTGAAGGTGCGCTGCTGGAAGTCCTAGATCGCCTCGAGATTCACCCGGTGCTAACGGCCCACCCAACCGAGGCGCGCCGCGGAGCGGTCGTCGATGCCCTACGCCGGATCGGGATGCTGATGGAGCAACTCGATGGTCTGGCGGTAGCCCCGGCCGAGCAAGCCGCGGCGGCGCGGCGACTGTACGAGCAGGTGACAATCCTGTGGTGCACGGCTCAGCTGCGCACCACTAATCTGACTCCCCTAGACGAGGTGCGCTCGATAGTCCGGGTCTTCGACGAAACACTATTTGAGGTGGTCCCCAGCCTATACCGCAAGCTTGAGGAGGCGCTCGTCGGCCCCGAGGTAGTTGGGACTGAACCACCTAGGTTTCGAGCATTTCTACGATGGGGGACTTGGGTTGGAGGCGACCGCGACGGCAATCCTAAAGTCACCGCGGCGGTCACGGAGGCAGCCGTGGAGACCCAGTCGGACCACGCGCTTCGTGCCCTCGAAAATGCTGCCCGCCGCATCGGGCGTTCTCTGACCATGTCGGAGGAATCCACGCCTCCGACGGTCAACTTGGAGGCCGGGCTCCTCGAGGACCGGTCGAGGTTTCCCGCCGAGGCCGATGTAATACTTACCCGCGCCCGGGGGGAGCCGTATCGACAACGACTACTACTCATGGCCGAGCGGCTGCGCGCGACCCAACTGCGCCAATCCGAGGCATATTCTGACGCTGGCGAGTTCCTGCAGGATCTACGCGTCGTACAAGAGTCGTTGGCTGCCGCGGGCGCCGCTCGAGTCGGGTACGGCGACCTTCAGCACCTAGCCTGGCAAGCAGAGACATTCGGATTCACCTTGGCCTCGCTGGAGGTGCGCGAGCACGCGGGCGTACTAAAGGCGGTGGTCGAAGAACTTCTCGCCGGCGCATCTCAGGATCCCAGCACGCTCGATCGGTTAAGCCAGGACGGGTGGCCTGAGGGGATCGAGGCAGCGTCCGATCGGGCCCGGGAGGTGCTGGAGACCCTGCGCGTCATGGCCCGTATCCAGGCTCGATGGGGGACCGACGCCTGCCGCCGCTATGTGGTCAGCTTTAGCCGCAGCGCCGCCGATGTGGTCGTGGTGCACGCACTTGCCCGTCTGGCAGTCCCTGGCCGGTCACTGGTACTGAATGTGGCGCCTCTTTTCGAGTCCCGCGCCGACTTGGCGTCCGCTCCCGATGTGCTGGAGTCGTTGTTCCAACTGCGTGGTTGGCGAGACTCGTTGGAGCGTCAAGGGCGCCGCATGGAGGTCATGCTCGGGTATTCGGATTCCTCGAAGGACGTCGGATTCCTTGCCGCCAACGTCTCCCTCTACCGTGCCCAGGAGACCATGGTCATTTGGGCACGCCGCCATCGCATTGATCTGACCATCTTCCACGGTCGCGGCGGGGCGCTGGGCCGCGGAGGCGGGCCTGCCGGTCGCGCCATCCGAGGCCAGGCCCCAGGGTCTGTCGCTGGCCGCTTTAAGGTGACCGAACAGGGAGAGGTGGTGTTCGCTCGGTACAGCAATTCAGCGATCGCCCTGCGCCACTTGGAGCAGGTCACGAGTGCGGTGCTCCAGGCCTCGACGCCAGAGCATGAGGCGAGCCAAATGGAGCGGGCGCAGTCTTTCAGAAGTGAGGCTCAGCTGATGGCGGAGGCCTCCGAGTTAGCCTACCGCGCTTTTGTTGAATCCCTCGGCTTCCCCGAGTTCTTCGCCGCCGTGAGTCCTCTTGCGGAGATCACTAGCTTGCGGATCGGCTCTCGGCCGCCGCACCGCGGTGGCTCGCCCGGACTGGACGGTCTGCGAGCGATCCCTTGGGTATTCGCCTGGTCCCAAACTCGCTGCAATCTGCCGGGATGGTACGGCCTGGGCCGAGGACTCGAGGCCGTCGCCGCGAGTTTTGGGGCGGAGCGTCTGCACCAGATGAACGAGGAGTGGCCGTTCTTTCGCTCACTGCTCGAGAACGCCGAGATGAGTTTGGCCAAGGCCGACCCGATGATCGCGGGGCTGTACCTCGACCAGGGGCACAGGCCCGACTTGACTCACTTGATTAGGGAGGAGTTCCGGAGGACTCGTCTGCAGGTGAAGCACGCCACGGGCCACGACCGCATGCTCTCCGGTCGTCCAGTTCTGCGTCGGGCGGTCGACCTGCGGAACCCATACGTGGACGCTCTCTCCTTCCTCCAACTCCGTTTCCTCAGAGAAGTCCGCCACGAAGACCCGGGGACCGCTGACAGCGCCAGACTCCTCGACCTGGTGCTCCAAACCGTCAACGGGGTTGCGGCAGGTTTGCAGAACACCGGCTGATTCAGACGCACAGGCGGCCGCACACAGGCCCGGGGACCGTACCTTTCGCTGAAGTCTGCTCATGTGGACCGTGCTCAGTAATCCACGGTGGAAGGATTTGAGCGCCCCCGGCTCGGGATGAGCCCTCACTCGGCGCGGGGTCTCACAATCTCGCCGCACTCTGACCCACCCTCGCGCGCTTCCTGAGTGACCTGAACGACAACTGCCGTCGTGGGCCTGGGTGAAAGCCGCAGTCCAGGCCTAAGCTAACCGCCAAATTGGTTCAGGGTCCGGGTACTTGTGGGTCAAGCGGATGAGTGAGAGCAGGGAGCTGCAGGTGGTGCTGCTGGAGGAGGTATCTCCGGATACCTGCCGAGCCTCGCATATCGGAGACGCGGTCCAACGGCAGTCAGCTACCAACCAATATGAAGCATGGCTGCGGTGCGTCGGGCTTGGCACCCGGTCAATAAGTGCTGCGCTGCGCTGGTCTCGATTCCGCGGGAACGCTTGGTAGAGATTCCAGGGCGGCGGTTCGCCACCCTCTCAAGGAGTTGATGAGTGCGACCCCCTGGACCCGGCTCAAGTCATCAACCGTGATGACTCGTTCGATGATCTGCCCTTCGGCCAACAGCAAGCGGCGCTGCACCCCGGGTAGACAGCCGGCGTCGAGGGGCGGCGTGCACCAACAACCATCAAGCTCGACCACCAGGTTAGCTACGGTGGTTTCGGTGATTTCTCCGCGCTCGTTAATCATGATCACGTCGTCGAACGCCGGGTGCCGTGCTGCGCGGCACCGGTAGACCTCACGACGGGTTGTCTTGTGGTAGAGCCAGATGTCTGCGGAATCCACCGGCTCCAGGTCCACTTCCAGTCTCACTGGCCCGATAGGGGATGGAGGCATCGGGAGCCGCTCGATCGAGATCAACCCGCAGCGCTCTACGAGAAGCCGTACGCGGGTCGCGACCCGAATTCCCCTAAGTGCTTCATGGATAGACGACCTGATCTGGTCGAGGTCGGCATGGAAGTCGAAGTAGTCGGCTGACGCAGCCAGGCGCACTAGGTGGAGCTCGAGGTTTTGGACTTCGGCTCCGGGCTGGAACGCCATCGTTTCCAGGAGCTGAAACTCCGCTGGGGTTGCGCGGAGGATGGCGGTCTTGGCTAGGACCTCGTCGTGTTCACCAACTGGAGTGGAGTCCCAGGTGATCCCACCGCCGGCACCGTAGACAGCGTCGCCCGACCGGCGGTCCACCACGACCGTCCGGATGGCGACGTTGAATCGGGCCCTGAACTCGGCTCCAGGCGGAGCCACCACCCCGACCGCTCCGCAGTACACGCCTCGACGGCTCTCTTCGAGCTCCGTGATCAACTCCATGGTGCGCGCCTTCGGCGCCCCGGTCACCGAGCCACACGGAAAAAGCGCCCGGAAAACGTCGGGCAGACCGTACTTTGGGTCCACGCGAGCGGTCACGGTCGAGGTGAGCTGCCAGAGAGTCCCGAACCGTTCGGCAAAGAACAGATCTAGAACATCGACGCTGCCCGCCTCCGCCACTTTGCCCAGGTCATTGCGGAGCAGGTCCACGATCATGACGTTCTCCGCCCGCTCCTTGCTGGAGCCAACCAGCTCCCGAGCCCTGACCGCGTCCTCCTCTGGCCAGCGGCCTCGAGCGACGGTGCCCTTCATCGGCTTGGTGGTCAGGCGATCGCCGGTCCACTCGAAAAACAGCTCCGGGGAGGCGCTGGCGACGACGTAGCGTCCGGTGTCGAGGTAGGCGTTATAGGCACCGCACTGGGCGAGTGCCAGGTCGCGATAGAGATCGAAGAGGTTGCCGTCGATCCGGGAGCGCCAGGGGAGGCTGAGATTGCACTGGTACGTATCACCAGCCTCAATCTGCTCGCGGACTTTAGCGACCTTGCCTCGGTACGAGGCGGCATCCACTGCCGGCTGCCACGGCGAGACCTGGTACTCGCGGTCCACCCCCGCCGTCAGCCGCAGCGGTTCCACCGCGCGAGGACTTGCAAAAAGACCGAACCAAGCCAAGGGAAGTTCGCGCAGCGAGTCGTCCACCGTCACCGGTCTCGTTCGAAGGTTCGAGTCCAGGCCGCTGGCGGCTTCGTAGGTGAGGAACCCCACGGCCCACCACCCGCCGGCAGCCGCCTCTTCGACCGCTTGGAGTAAAGGAACTACTTCATCGGGATGGACCGCTTCCAGGGTTCGTGCCGGTGCTCCGAATTCGGTGGCTACTCCGCCCGCTGTCAAATCGTCGAAGCGCGCGCCCAGCCCACTCATGAATTCATACGGTAGACGCGGGGCCCGGTGGCGAGCGGATGGCATGGATCATGAATGTTCGATGAGCCACATCCCGTCCGCCGGCACGGTGGGGGTCCGCAGCCGTGCCCAGGCTTGATGAAGACACGGCCGACTGGCGAGTGGCTCTTCAAAGGTTTTGGTGTCTGGCTGAGACTCAGTCGCTGGGCGGTGGTGTATCCGTCTCTGAGAACTATTCATCAAGCTGGACACGCTGTCTGGTACTGGCTCTCGCTCTGGCCTTGTCCCAGAGCAATTCCGATCCCATCAGGATGTCGGCGGTGGCGATGTTGGTGGCTAGTGGTACGTCGTGCACATTGCAGATGCGCAACAAGGTCTGGATGTCAGGATCGTGGGGGTGCTTGCCCAGAGGGTCGACGATGAAGATGACCGCGTCCACCTCGCCCTCTACCACTCGGGCCGCCATCTGAGCATCCCCTCCCAAGGGGCCAGACTTGAGACGGTGTACGTTGAGACCGACCTTCTCCTCCAGCAGGCTTCCGGTGGTGCCGGTGGCCAGGAGATAGCAGGCCTTGAGGCGATCGCGATTGTAGGTGGCGAAAGCCACCAAATCGGCCTTCTTGCCGTCGTGCGCGATGATGGCCACGTGGGGACGGAGCGCCGAGTCCAGGTTAACCCACCTCGCTGAAGTCAGGCCCTTGATTTAGGGTCCGATGGCACCGCCGTTGGGCAAGTGAGCGCACTAAGCAAGAATACCGGGCTGCGCCCAGCCCACTCGGCCACCCTCGGCCCGACCCTGCCAGTTGACAGTTTGTGGAGAGGAGCCCTCTTCCTGTCTGTAGGTACCGTCGCCGACCTAGCGGGTGCGCGCGGAGCGGTCCCGACGGCGGCCCCTGAACGAACCGCGACCAGCCCTTCCCAATCGTGATGGAGGAGACTGGGCAGAACGAGCAGTTTGAGCGCCGACTTCAGTCCGTGATCGAGGGTGCAGCGATTCAGTTCTGGTTGGCCGCCGAAGGCTAAGAGAAGGGCCCATGACTGACTAACTCGCCAGTCCCAATTTGCAGCGTGGTTCCGGAGGTCAGGCCCAGCTCGGCTCGGGAATAGTTCGGTGTTTGAACTATTGCTCTAAAATCAGGGCATGTCGCTCCCGACTCCAGCTGGCGAGGGTCTGATTCGGCATGAACTAGGGCCGGCCGTCGAGGCCCTGACGCGGGTCGCTCGAATCTTGGAGCGGGCGTCAGGGGAGCTGAGCCTTTCCCACTACCGGGTCCTGACCATGGTGTCGGCCGGCAACGGGCGGGCCTCACGCTTGGCGGGGCGCCTGGCCCTAGGCAAGCCGGCGATCAGCGCGGCAGTGGACTCACTGGCCAGTCGCGGGCTACTAGTGCGGTCCAGCTCGGAGCCCGACCGCCGCGCCACCCAGCTTGAGATCACAGATCAAGGACGAGCCGTCCTGGCGGCTGCCGAGTCGGCGATGGCTGGCGCTTTGTCCGACCTGGTCGGCCACGCCTCCGACCCCACCCACACGCTGGTCGCCCTTCTGGACCTGTCCCAAGCCCTGGACCGGCGCCAGGCGAAGCGCGAAGTCCGCGCTCGTCAAGACCTAGAGGCGCCCGGCAGTCGCCCGTGAGGTTGGCCTTCTGGAAGGTGCGGCCGGCTGGTTGGGTACGACGCCTCCTACCCTATTTACGCCCGCATCGGCGGGCCATCGCGATCTCCCTGGGCGCAGCCGTCGTGGGCAGCGCCTGCCAGGCGGCGGCCCCCCTGATCGCCCGCCAGATCCTCGACAACGTGATCCTCCACCACCGCTCCCCCATGGTTCCCTGGCTGGGAGCGCTGATCGGAATCGGGGTGGTGACCTTCGTAGCCACCCACCTGCGTCGCTACCAGGGCGGTCGGGTGGCGCTAGACGTGCAGTACGACTTGCGCAACGCCATGTACGACCGGCTGATGGAGCTGGACTTCTCGAGCCACGACCGCATGCCCACAGGGCAGCTGGTCTCGCGGGCCAACTCGGACTCCACCTTAGTACAAGGGTTCTTGGCCTTCTTTCCCAACGTCAGCGGCAACGTGCTGCTGCTGGTGAGCTCGCTGGTGATCATGGTGGTGCTCTCGCCGCTGCTGGCCATCGTCAGCCTGATCGTGGCACCCGCCTTGCTGCTGGTCTCCTACCGGATGCGCTCTCAGATATTCCCGGCCACCTGGGATGGCCAGCAGAAAGAAGGCGAAGTCGCCCAGATCGTCGATGAAGACGTCAACGGCGTGCGGATCGTCAAGGCATTTGGTCAGGAGCGGCGCGAGCTGCGGCGGCTCTCCGCCGCCGCTCAGCGACTGTACGGCTCACACATGCGGGCGGTGCGGCTGCAAGCGCGCTACCAGCCGATGCTTCAGGCACTACCCACCCTGGGCCAAGTGGCCGTGCTGGGGCTGGGTGGCTGGATGGCCTTGCACCACCAGATCACCCTGGGCACCTTCCTAGCGTTCTCGACCTATCTCACTTCGATGATGGCGCCGGCTAGGATCCTGGCCGGAATCCTGACTATCGCCCAGCAGGCGCGAGCCGGGCTGGAGAGAATCTTCGATCTGCTGGACTCGCGACCGGCGATCCAGGATGTGCCCGGCGCGATCGACATGCCCCGCATCGACGGCGAGATCCGCTTCAGTCAGGTGGGCTTCCAGTACGAGTCGGAAGCTCCAGTGCTGCGCGGTTTCGAGCTGACTGTGGCAGCGGGCGAGACGGTCGCCCTGGTGGGACCATCGGGCGCGGGCAAGTCCACCGTGGCGACCCTCATCCCTCGCTTCTACGACATCGACAAGGGTGCCGTACTGATCGACGGTCACGACATCCGCGGCGTCTCGCTGCGCTCGCTGAGGAGCCAGATCGGCGTCGCCTTCGAAGAGAGCTTCCTCTTCTCCGAGACCATCCGCCAGAACATCGCGTATGGACGGCCGGACGCGTCCCAAGCAGAGGTGGAGGCGGCCGCCCGGGTCTCCCAGGCTCACGACTTCATCCTGAAGCTGCCCGACGGGTACGACACCGTGGTCGGAGAGCGCGGGCTCAGTCTTTCGGGCGGCCAGCGCCAGCGGGTGGCCTTGGCCCGGGCCCTCTTGACTGATCCGCGGATCCTCATCCTCGACGACGCCACCAGCGCCATCGACGTCCAGGTCGAGCAGCAGATCCACGGGGCCCTGCGGGTCCTCATGGAGGGGCGGACGACGCTGATCATCGCCCACCGGCTGTCGACGATCAGCCTGGCCGACCGCGTCGTGCTGATGGACGGGGGCGCCATCGTGGCCGACGGGACCCACGNNGCCACCAGCTCCGTCGACTCCAAGGTCGAGGAGGCGATCCATCAGGGACTGCGACAGGTGATGCAGGGGCGCACGACCGTGCTGGTAGCCCACCGTCAGTCGACCCTCGGCCTCGCAGATCGGATCGTGGTGGTGGATAAGGGTGCCGTAGTCGACCAGGGAACTCACAGCGAATTGATGGAGCGCTGTGCTCTCTATCGTCTGCTCCTCTCCGGTCCGGAAGGTGCGCTGGGATCCGCGCAGACCGGGCTGGTCGACGTGCCCTTCGCCGTTCCAGCCCCTCCCTCTCCCTGGCGGGGCGCGAGGAGTCAGGTGCGGA